>WGAP01000077.1 GCA_015494775.1 Flavobacteriales bacterium
CCCAAAATACTGCTCATCGCCCCCAAGGTGCTCGCCTTGGTACCCGCTTGCAACCTATTATACAAATCCGGCATACGGTAAATTCCCAGGGCACCCAAAAACAGGAAAATACTCCCCAAAAGTATCAGGAAAAGACCGATGTAATACAAAATGTTCAGCAACAGTTCCATAACAATCTTTTTAAAGCGCCCTTTCGATAAACCTCGCAATGACGATGATTCCGATAAACCCCAGCACGGCATACACCAGTGCCAGGTCCACGTAGATATATCGGTCGTAAACATAGGCCAGCAACACCAATCCGGCGATCCCGATGACCGACAAGGTGTCGGTGGCCACCGCGCGGTCGGCGGCGGTGGGTCCTTTCACAAACCGCATCAAGCCCAGGAACAGGCCCAATCCGATAAAAAACAAAGCGATATTGATCACAATAGCTGTCATTCGCCGTAGATTTTCAAAAGAATTCGTTCAAAAGGTTCGGCCACCTGACGGTAAACTTCCGCCGGATCGGTGGTTTTGACATCAATCCAATGGATGTAATAGGTATCGCCCACCACGTCCACGGTCAGCGTGCCGGGCGTAAGCGTAATACTGTTGGCCAACACCATCCGGGCAAAGCGGTTTTTGAGCCGCGTTTGAAACTTCACGATACCCGGATTGATGGGAAGACGCGGACTCAACACACGGCGGGCCACATCAAAATTGGCCTTGACCAGCGCCACCAGGAAAACAAAAAAGTAGGCCACAAACCAAATGATGTGTTTCGGCGCAAAAAGTATCGGATCGCAACATTCAAAGTAGCGCACCGTAATAAACGAAATCAGGGCCGCCACCAATCCGCCCGCAATCCATTCAGCCGGTTGCAAACTGGTGGTAAATCCATACCAAAGCAGCCACACGATAAGGAAGGTGTAAACATAGCGCGAAACACTCGGCCTTTGGGAGGTATTCATCGGCTTGCTTTTGTTTCAAAACTAAACGCCTCCACCTGCTTATGTTCTGCGATTTATCAGTTTTCGCACAAGTTTTCCAACGGTAATTCACTGGTTTTATGATATTTGCCGGATTTTTTGGTAACTAATATTTCATAAGACAATTTGGGCGCCCGGCCGCACACGTTCACGCATCGGCGGCTGCTTCAAGACGACGGAGCGCTTTCGCATCCGCCGGCGTTCACGTGGCGCCCGCCGGGCTGTCCGCTTATATTCAGCTTGGCGGCTCACGGTTTTTTGCGCGGGCGCGCGGCACGCGCGCCCGCGCCCGCCCGTGCGTGGGGCTTCCTCAGGGCGCCTCCGCCGGGCGGAAAAACCTGTTCGCCGCCGGCGCTTCATACCGCTCCCATCCCTGGCGCAAAAACCGGTATCTATATCTATTCAAAATGCCGATTCAACATTGCGAATGCATACGTTTTTACTTCGAAAATCAGAAAATTATATAAATTCTTGCTATCTTTATTCCAAAAAATAACCCTTCCATGCTCCTACGACGCCTCGCTTTCGTTTTTATCATTGCCTTTTTATCCAACGCTTGCATCCGGAAAGTTACCAACATCCATCTGGACGAAGATGCCGGCGTTCCCATATTATTTTCCGCCTTGCGCAACGGCGACAGCATACGCGTATTTACCGGTTACACCGCCGGCATTTTCGAATACGGCAATATGGACGACTACGTGGAACGAAATGCTTCGATTGTATTATTCCGAAACGGAACGGCCGTGGATACCGCCGTTTCGGGACATGACGACTATTACTATTTTCACTCCCTCCCCCAACCGGGCACCGAATATCATATCGAAGCCCGTTTCCCCGGCGGACAAGTCCTGAGCGGCAACACCACCTTCCCCGCCTCGCTGCCGGTGCAAGTTACCGATATGGAAGTACTTCAATCAAACAACCACGATGTGGTCCGCCTCCGAATACACATCGACGACCCGCCGGGCCCCGATTACTATCTGTTTGTGGTACAACCCAATGTGGATTACGGAAGTTACAGTCTTATGCTAAGTCCAGACTTCCCCCAACCTCCCGGTTCAAAAACTTTCGATTTATACAATTACGGTTCGGAAGAAATATTGGCCCTTAGCGACCGCGCATTCGACGGCCAAAGATTTGATGTCGATTTGTACTATGATTCCTATGGCGACCCCGTTGCCCAAGGCGTTATTTTTTTCCAAGGCATTTGCGATGTCAATTATTACGAATACCTGAATTATCTAAATGCCGAATATTACTTTGACGACCCGTTTAGCTCCATGGAACACGAAAATCCCCACGGCAATGTGGAAGGCGGCTACGGTTTTGTGGGTTCCCTGCTCCAACGAACCGATACCATTGTTCCTTAATCCGAATAATTTTGGGCTAATCAATAAATAATGAAAATGAAAATCCGTTTTTTTCGTATTCTTCTGTTCTTTTTGGTGTTTGGCGCTTACATCCCCGGTATCCGGGCTCAACAGCACAAAAAAATCACGCTTTCGGGCTATGTCTATGACGCCAAAACACGCGAACGACTCTTGGATGCCGAAATCTATGCGCCGGCTTCCGGCCTGGGCACCACGACCAACCGCTACGGCTTTTACAGCTTAACACTGCCGGCCGTAACCGATAGCGTGGAAATCTGGGCTTCGTTTACGGGCTACGACCTTCGCAAACTAAAAGTTCCCGCCAAAACTTCGCATCTGGACATCTACCTCCAACCGGGCGAAACCCTTTCCGAAGTGGTCATCAATGCCCGCGGCGCTACACATCAGGAACGCCGCGCCGAAATGAGCAAAATCTCACTCAACGCGTCCGAACTGCAAGCCGTTCCGGTCATCCTCTCCGAACCCGACCCCATTAAAGTACTCCAAAAACTCCCGGGCATTCAACCCGGCAACGAAGGTATGAGCGGTATATTTGTCCGCGGCGGAAGTTATGACCAAAACCTCTATCTTCTTGACGATGTGCCGCTCTATTACATCAACCACTTGGGCGGCTTTGTTTCCACCTTCAACCCCGATGCCATCAACAAAGTGAGCATTTACAAAGGCGACTTTCCCGCCCGATTCGGCAATCGTTTGTCTTCGGTTTTGGACGTGCGTATGCGCGACGGCAACAAGCGGCACTGGAAAACCTACGGAACCATCGGTATGCTCAGTTGGAAAATCGGCACCGAAGGCCCCTTGGTGCGCGACCGTACATCCATCAGTTTATCCGCACGGCGCATGCCCTACGATTTGCTGTCACGCGCCATCAGTTATCTTGCTTCGCAAGGCGAATCCTCGGGCGGTTATACCTTTTATGATTTCAATGTAAAAATCAACCACAAGCTCACCGACCGCGACCAACTTTCGGCCAGCTGGTACTACGGCGACGATGCCGTTTCCTTTTCATTCCATTCCGGTGGCGATAAGGAAAAAATGCGTACCGGTTGGGGAAATCACATGGCCGCCTTGCGGTGGGACCGCCAATGGACGGGCAAATGGTTCAGCAGCCAAATCCTTTCCTACACCCGCTACCGTTTGATGAACCGTTACCGTAGTTGGTACGATAACCATCTGGACTTCGATTGGAGTTATTATTCGGGTATCAGGGATTTGGCTTTCAAAAGCAATTGGCAATATATTGCAGGCCCGGGTAGCAAAATCTATTTGGGTGCCGGTATAACCCACCACACATTCCGCCCGGGCGCCTTGGATTTATCCTCCATCGATACGGACGAAACCCATCAATGGGGCAATTACCGCATTCGCTCTATGGACGGATTTGTTTACGGCGAATGGAAAAAAACTTGGACCCGCCGGCTCAAAACCCGCTTCGGTTTCCGGCTGTCGGATTATATCCTTCCCGGCCGGCATTATATCAGTCCCGAACCGCGGATTTCGGTCAACTATATGCTCAACGACAACACCTCCGTCAAGGCCTCCTATGCGCGGATGCAACAAGGTGTTCACCTCCTCACTTCTTCGGGCGCAGGTATGCCCATCGACCTGTGGATGCCCTCCATCGACAGCGTGCCTCCTTCGCGTGCTTGGATTGCCGCCATTGGCGCCGCCCATACCCAAGCCGACGGCCGGTGGGAAATGTCGTTGGAAATGTATTACAAACGTATGCACGACCTCATCCACTACAAACCCGGCGCTTCCTATATCAACACCGCCATCAGCGATTGGGCCCGGCTGGTGGAAACCCAAGGTGTCGGCGATGCCTACGGCATCGAATGGATGCTACGCAAGCGCACAGGCCGACTCACCGGCTGGATTGCCTACACATGGGCCCACTCGACCCGGCAATTTACCAACCTCAATCGCGGCCAAGCTTTCCCCTTCCGCTACGACCGCCGCCACGTGCTCGACATTGTGGGCGTTTACCGCATATCGCCCAAACTGCGTTTTTCCTTCGCCTGGAATTTCAGCTCGGGCTTGCCCGTTACCCTGCCCGTGGGCCAAATGGTACTTCCGCAGGAAATTTTCCCCGCTCATGACCCGCCCGCACTTGAAATGGTTCAGGTTTACAGCGACCGCAACCGCTACCGGATGGAACCCTATCACCGGCTCGACCTGAGCTTGGACTATCGTGTCAAAAAGACCAAGGTCGAATACGATTGGAACCTAAGCGTTTACAATGCCTATAACCGCCACAATCCCTTCTTTTACTTCGTCTCGGAATACAACCCCGTAACCGACCGCGAAGACCCGGGTGTTTACAAAATCAGTTTATTCCCCATCATCCCGTCCATCGGATTATCTTTTAAATTTTAATTGGGGCGCCTCCCCGCCCATCGCTACGCGATGTGCGGGGCCGGGCTGTCCGCTAATATTCAGCTTGGCGGCTCACGGTTTTTTGCGCGGGCGCGCGTGCCGCGCGCCCGCGCCCGCCCGTGCGTGGGGCTTCCTCAGGTCGCCTCCGCCGGGCGGAAAAACCTGTTCGCCGCCGGCGCTTCATACCGCTTCCATCCCTGGCGCGGATTTAATTATGAGTTTTGAGTTTTAAATTTTGAGTTGATTTTTATCGAAGCGAACGTGTTGACCGGCCGGGGCTTCGATACACCGCTCACTACGTTCGCAGCACTCAGCCGCCGACCTTTTTCCGAGCGATAAATCGCCCTCGAATAATGAACATCGAACAATAGAACACCGATTTAAGATTTTAATTTATTGATTATCAATAAGTTCATAAATCTCAAATCGTTAATCGATATTCTTAGCAAGGAGCACCGACTGATTTTTGCTTCGCAAAAAGGGTATCGAAATGCGCCACACCAACACCCGGTTTTCCGGTAACGCTCCCCCAAAATTTATTTTCCTCGCTCCTCAAAAATATCCTTGCGCAAATTCAACATCCCGTCAAAAGCCACACGCCGCGAAAACCTTATGGTTAGCCATACATTCAAAATGGTGGACGAAAATATCACCAACAAAATCATAATCTGATACTTAACCGCCGTCAACGGATTGGAACCGCCCAAAATTTGTCCGGTCATCATCCCGGGCAACGAAATCAAACCCATTACGGCCGTGGTAGCTATCAAAGGGTTGAAGGCCTTACGCAAGGCCTGCTGCACAAAAGGCAAAAGCGCTTCGTTGTGTTCGGCTCCGTTGGCCAATTGCCAGCGGTAGCTCGTTTCTTCCTCGTCAATGCGGCGATAAAAAGCGTCCAAGGCAATGATTACGTTCTTCAACGAATTGCCCAGCAACATCCCCGTTACGGGAATAAAATAACGCGCCGTCCAAATATTTTTCAACCCTATCACAAAACCCAAAAAATAAAAATCAATCAACACAATGCTTATCATCGTAGCCCCGAACACCGACCACAAAAACAACCGCAGCCGCAGGCCCGTCCTCCGGATGACCGTGTAGGACGACACCACCGTCATCACCAGCACCCACAGCCCGTTTATCCAAGGATTGTCCCAGCGGAAAATGTATTCCAAATACAAGCCCACCAACAGCAATTGAACCGTCATCCGGCCCACGGCCACCAGCGTGGGACGCACCAAACCCGTGCGATAAATACGGAAAAACACCACGGGTATCAGCAGCAATAGATAACCGGCCAACAACTTCATCCAACCGATGTCAATGGCTCCCTTCATTTTGCTAAGGTTTTTCCCTGTTCATCCAAATCTATCAGCATATCCGACAGCCGGATCCACCGGTCGTCGTGCGTGGCGGCAATCACCGTAGCGGGCAATTGCATGATGTATTCGGCTACCCTTACACGATTGGCCTCGTCCAGGGCCGAAGTGGGTTCGTCCAGCAACAGCACCGGCTTTTCCAACAAAACCGCCTGCGCCAAAAGCAAGCGTTGTTTTTGCCCGCCCGAAATGGCCTTGATGCCACGCTCCAAAATGTCGGCAGGTAATGCAAATTGCTCCAATATTTCCGCCACTTTTTCTTTGTCCGGCATCAAGCGGCGATTGGTCTTAAACCGGAAGGGTGTATAAAACAATTCCCGCGTGGTGCGAAAAACCGTAAAACCCAAATCCTGCGGCACATAAGCCGTCCGGCTGCGAATAAGGCCTGCGGTTGCAGGTATCAAAGGCGTATCATCATAATAAACCTTCCCGTTGGCAGACGGCTCAAAACCCAATAAAATTCGTAGCAAACTCGATTTCCCACTCCCCGACTCCCCCTTGACGGCCACCTTGGCCCCCGCAGGAATACGAGCCGAAAGCCCGTCGAAAATTTGCTTCCCGTCAAAATGCAATCCGATGTTTTCCAAACGTATCATTCCATCGGGTAATGTAAAACAAAACTATGGATTTTATCTTTGAAAAATTTAAAGGCCGAACCTTTGATACGGATAATTATATTTATTTTCGCTTACTTCCTAATTCCAACAATTCGAAAATACTTTTCCGGCTTAATTTTTCCCCGTCAAAGTAAAAATAATTCCAAGGTTTTGAAGCCGTATCGGCATCAAAGCGAACGGTTTTATTCGGTGTGCGGATTTCTACCCGTCTTTTTTCGGTAGAAATAAAATTTATGTTCAAACTATCCGATAATGCTCCCAATTGCGCTTGATAATATGCCCAATCCCCGGCTATGGTATAGAAATCATCTTCGCCCATTTCTTTTTTTAATTTTTCAATAGCCAACGAATCGGGAGCAATTTCAATGATGGATTTTCGGTCGATGTTGAAAGTAAAAAATTTTATGCTGTCGTTTTCCCCGATTTTATTTACCGAGCCGTTATTTTTTGACTCCGAATTTAGCCCCGGACTTACCCGGACATGGTGCATGGAGCAAGAAAAGAATATTAACATGGAAAAGAAAACAAATAATTTCATCGTCCTACTAATTTAAATGTTTCGCTTTTTGTTTACCTATTATCTTCAATCATCCTCACAAAGCCCCGCTTCCTTATATCCGTGTATTCCAAACCCTTTGCCAGGGCCGTTTGCTGCCAACGCCTGCGTAAATAATTGTAATTCCACGGCATTACAATCAAACGCTTGGCCCCCGTGCGGTTAAGCACCATATCCAAATTCATTTTGGGCGAACGGTCGAGTATCAATACATCGGTGCCGGGCAAATCCCCGATGGGAATCACCGTGTCCAAGAGCAAAAACCGTCGTCCGCCCAGCCGGAAAATCTTCGGAAAACCCGCCGTGTCCATCGTCCGCACGCCTGTTTCACGCACAAATCCTGCGGCAATGCCCCGGTAAACGGCCGTGTCCGAATAAATGTGCAAATTTTGTCCGTTCCGGCCCAAAAGCAAAGGTTTCCCTTTATGTTCGGTCAAAACCCATTCGTTAAGCTGCCGTCTGCGCCCGTAGTCCCACATCCACAGCATTTGAAAAGCCAAAATACCGACCAGCAACCAGTAAATCCGGCGGCGCAAAGGACGCTGCCACCATAAATACAAGCCCAGTGTAAACATAAACATCCCCGCAGCCAACAAGGGCGAAAAATAAATATCCTTCATCACGCCGATTTTAAGGGCGGCAATCCGGTGAATGAGCACATTCATCCACCCCAACACCATGTCCAAACCTTGCATAAACCATCCGGCCGGCACCCGAAGGAGCAAAAGGGCGATACTCAAAAATCCCAAGCCCAACACCACGGTCAGCAAGGGAATAACCACAAAATTCGACACCACAAAACCCAATGAAAAGCGATGAAAATACATCAATACCAAAGGCACCACCCCAAACTGCGCCGCCAGGGAAACATATAGCAAATCCACAAAATACCGCACAAAACTATGATGCGGATAATAAATTTTCTTGAACAGCGGAAAAAACAAAATAATTGCCGCCACCGCCCCGAAACTCAACTGAAACCCGATTTCTCCCGACATCGCCGGATTGATAAGCAATATCACAAAGGCTGCCAATACCAAAATATGCAAACCCGAAACTTCCCGTTCCGTCTCCCAGGCCAATTGAAAAAATCCGAACATAATCACCGCCCGCAACACCGAAGGCGAAAAACCCGTCAACCAGGCATAAAACCAAAGAATACCCAAAATACCGCCGTGATACAGCCATTTGTAACGTATGCGAAAAGGCGCAAACAAAAACCGCAGGAAAAACAACAAAATCCCGATATGCATGCCCGATATGGCCAAAACGTGCACCACCCCCGCATCGATAAAGGCCTCACGCGTGTGGGTATCCAAATCCTGCCTTTCGCCCAACAACAAAGCCGAAGCCACCGCAAAATTTTCGGGCGACAAATAACGGGCCATCTCCGCACGTATGCGCGCACGCAAGCGCGCCTGCATATAACGCCAAGGGTTGTGGTAATTTAATATTTGCAAACCCCCACCCGTAGCAAACAAACGCCTGTAAATATGGTGTCGGCGCAAATACTTGCCGTAATCGAACCCGTGCGGATAACGCAAAGCGGGCAAGGGCTTGATGTCCCCTGCCCCGAACACACCGCCATAGGTTTGTCCGGGCAATAAAGTATCCGCCCCGGCCGGAATATAAAGCAACGCCCCGAAATCCGACATCAAACTGTCCGTCCGAAATACCCGCACAAAATACCGCCGGAATTTTGACGAAGGTTTCAAACTTTCCGTTACTTCAAAAGTCAAATAATGCGGCCGGCCGTCTAATCCGGCCGGAATAAGCGGCCGGTGCATCCGCGCCCGCGCATAATAACTCCCCGCACCGAAAGCCACCGCTACGGCCACCGCCATAAACACATATCGCAAACCGTCCCAACGCGCCGCAAGCCAGTGCAACATATACATCAAAACCAATCCCCCGCCCCAAATCCAAATCCACTTCCGCAACCCCAGCGGCAACGCCGCCCACACGCCGGCTATCCACCCCAGTAATACAAAAAACAAAGGCGGTAAATGCTTGCCGAAACCCGGTGCATTCGTGCGGTTCACACTATGATATTTTTCCGGTTATTCTCCGTATTGTTCGCGATACGCTTTGCGCAGCACCCGCCGCATAATCTTACCCGAGGCCGTCCGTGGCAACCGCTCGCGCAATACCAACCGGTGGATTTTAAACAACGGATTGAGTTTTTCCCGGATGGCCTGTTGCAATTCCCGCTTCAAATCCTCCACCGCTTCGGGCCGGTAAACCACCGCAAACACCACCAATCGCGCCGGGCCGCCTTCGGGCGGCGACACGGCCACCGCCGCCGATTCCTTCACGTTAGCATGTCGGTTAATTACCTCTTCCAACTGCCCGGCACCCACCTTAATGCCACCCAGGTTCATGCTGTCGTCCGTGCGACCCATTACACGGAAATAACCGTTTTCCATTCGCACCAGGTAATCGCCGTGCCGGCGCAAGGTTTTGCCTTCATACTTTGGCAACCCCGCATAATAGGTTTGATGATGGTCTTTGTTGAGCAAGGCCACCGAAAGGCCCATCGTCGGCGGTATCAAAAACACTTCGCCCGCATCCGCAGGGCGGAATTGTTCGTCCAAAATCACAAATTCACTTCCCAAAGCCGGTGTCGAAAAGGTCGAAGGAAAATTGTCCTGCACCACGGTGGATGTTACATATCCGCCGCCGATTTCCGTTCCGCCACAATATTCAATCACGGGCCGCCCGCCGGCCACCTGCATCAGCCAAGCCATATCCCGCGGATGCGATGTTTCGCCCGTGGAACTGAAAACCTTCACCGCCGACCAATCCCATTTCCACTCCGGCAGGTTTTTCCAAGCACGCACCAAGGCCGGCACCACGCCCAACATATTCACCCTCGCATCTTGCACGAAGCGAACAAAGTCCTCACCCGTAGGAATGCCGTCAAACAAGGCAATGGTGCCACGATTGATCAAGGTGGCAAAAATCAACCATGGGCCCATCATCCATCCCAAATTGGTGGGCCAAGCCACCGTATCCCCCGGATGAATGTCGTGGTGAAAAAAGCCGTCCGCCGCCGATTTAACCGCCGTCGTATGGTTCCAAGGAATGGCCTTGGGTTCCGATGTGGTGCCCGACGAAAACAGCACCGTAATGGTGTCCATCGGGTTCGCTTCCGTATTTTCCTGACGTTCACCGGCCGCTTCCAAAAAATCATCCCAAAACATATCGCCCTCGCGCAATTCCACATCATCCGTGCGCACCACCACACAGCGCGGTGCCCGGGCTTGCACCAGTTTTTCATAAAGTGGAATTCGCTTCCCACCGCGATACAAATAATCCCGCGTAAACACCACGCGTGGCTCCGCTATGGCAAACCGCCTGCCGATTTCTTCGGGCGAAAAACTGTCGGCCACCGTAACCGTCGGAAACCCGCCCCGCAAGGCCGCAATATACACGGCCACCGCCAAAGGCGTCATCGGCATATCAATACCCACATAATCCCCGGGCTTCAATCCGGCCCGTCGCAATGAATACAAAATATCTCCGGTCAGCACTTCCAAATCGCAGTAACCGATTTCCCGTAGCGTCCCGTCCCGTTCGCTGGCATACCGGATGGCCGCCTGTCCGGCCGGCGCACCGAACAAACTATCGGCAATGTTCATCCGCGCTCCCGCATACCAACGCGGCCGTTCCACCCCTTCACCTAAGTCCAAAACCCGCTCGTAGGACTTGCGAAACAAAATCCCTAATGCTTTTGTTGCGGTTTCCCAAAACTTTTCACGCTCGGTTATCGACCACCGGTAAAAATCCGCATAACGTTCAAAACCGAGCTCACGCATAATACGGTAAATATTGCTTTGCCGAATGATTTCGGGCGTAGGCGACCATTTCATAGCTTGCGGAATTTGGTCTATCAATTTAGCAAATTTTTCCCGATTTTTTATTTGGGCGCCCCGGCGCTCGGGTTCGGGGCCCCGCCGGCGGACTGACGCCCGCAGCGGATGGCCGGACGTTGGAGTGAATTTTATCCGAGTCCGTCCCGCGGCTTCTCCGCGGGCCGGGACTTCCAATTGATTTTCAAATGTTTAC
>WGAP01000078.1 GCA_015494775.1 Flavobacteriales bacterium
ATGCCGACCCCCAAGCCAACGCATCCTCGGGCCTGGGAATCGACATCGATGCACAACCCGAAGGAACTTACGAACTGCTCGAAGGCATCCGCAAGGCCGAAGACGTTATTTTGCCCACCGAATCGCCCAATCTGGACATCATTCCTTCGCATATTAACCTGGTGGGCGTGGAAATCGAAATGGTGGACAATCCCCGCCGCGAATATTTGCTCCGGCAGGCATTGGAAAACATTGTGGATCGCTACGATTATATCATCATCGACACGGCCCCGTCCCTGGGCCTGATTACGCTCAACGCCCTCACGGCCGCCCATTCGGTGATTATTCCCATCCAATGCGAATATTTTGCCCTGGAAGGGCTGGGCAAATTGCTCAACACCATCAAGAGCGTGCAGGAATTGCACAATCCGGATTTGGACATCGAAGGTATGCTCCTGACCATGTATGATTCGCGGCTTAAACTGTCGAACCAAGTGGTGGAAGAAGTCAAACGCCATTTCGGCGATATGGTTTTCCGCACCATCATCCAACGCAATGTGCGGCTGAGCGAAGCGCCCGGTTTCGGCGAAAGCATTCTGGCCTATGATGCCGACAGCCGCGGTGCGGTCAACTACCTGAATCTGGCTGCCGAACTGATCGAAAAAAACGAAAAGCAGGGTCAAACCCCGACATAATTCTTTTGTCCTATGGCAAAAACCAACAAAAAACAACGACTCGGGCGCGGCCTCGACGCCCTTTTGAAATCCGACCATATCCAATCGGCCAAAGACCAAGGGGCCGAACAAATTGTGGGCAATATCCTGGACATTCCCATCGACCGCATTCGCACCAATCCCTACCAACCCCGCACCCAATTCGATAAGAATGCCCTGAACGAATTGGCCGCTTCCATCCGTGAATTGGGCATTATCCAACCCATCACGGTGCGCAAGGAAGGCCGTAACGACTTTGTCGTTATCTCGGGCGAACGCCGTTTGCGGGCGGCCAAATTGGCCGGTTTGGAACGCATTCCGGCTTATGTCCGGCTGGCCAACGACCGCGAAATGCTCGAAATGGCCCTGGTGGAAAACCTCCAACGCGAAGACCTGGATCCTATTGAAATCGCCTTGTCGTTTCAACGTATGATCGACGAACTGGGCCTTACGCAGGAAGAAATGAGCGAACGCGTGGGAAAAAAACGTTCCACCATCACCAACTACCTGCGGCTGCTACGGCTCAACCCCATTGTGCAAAGCGGTATGCGCGACGGTTTTATCGGCATGGGACACGGGCGCGCATTGATCAATATCGACGACCCCGAAATCCAACTGAAAATCTACCGTATCGTCCTCAAAAAACAGCTTTCGGTGCGCCAAACCGAAGAATTGGTGCGCCAATACCGCGAAGGTAAAATCCTGGATGTGGACGAAACCAAAAAACGCGCCGCCAAACCCGCCAAGGTCAAGCAGTGGGAAAAAGACCTGCGCCAACGCATTCATCCCAAAGCGCGCATCAAGTGGGACGGCGATTATGCCGGCAAGGTGGTCCTCCCCTTTACAAGCAAAGAAGAATGGGAAAAACTTATGGACTTTTTGTCGGACTGATTTTTGCGCTGCACCTTTACGCCCAAACCGACACTACCTCCACCCGCCGGCCCGATACACTTCCGGCGCGTATGCCCGCAGCATCCGCCCCGGCATCAAAACCTGCGGACAGTTCCCGGACAAGCTACGAAAAGCTGATCAACGCTCCTGCCCGCGCGGCCTTTTATTCGGCCGTATTGCCCGGCTTGGGGCAGGCCTACAACCGCCAATACTGGAAAATACCGCTGGTGTATGCGGCCATCGGCACGGCCGTTTATTTCTACCGCCAAAACCAATTGCAATACTTCACCTACCGGCGAGCTTACCAAAACCGCCTCCTGGGCCGCCCCGACGACTTTCCGCAATATTCCGACGATGTGCTCCTGCAAGCCCAGGCCTACTACCGGCGCAACCGCGACATTTCGCTTATGGCGGCCGTGGGCATGTATTTGCTCAACATTATGGACGCCAACGTTTCGGCCCACCTGCGTCAGTGGAATGTCAACGATAATCTGAGTTTCCGTCCGGTGCTGTTGGGCGACACCCGCCGGATGATGCCCGGCTTGGGATTGACCTTGCGTTTTTAGGAGTCGTATTTTTCGATTTTTCGGGTGCTCCGCAAGCCGTCGGGGCGCCGGCGGCGGAATGAAATTCCGCGCCGGCGGCGCAAAAATTTAAGTGGCAAATGTTTTGATGCGGGGTGTATTGATAACGCAACGCTCCAACCGAAAAATCCCGCCGTTTTTTTGCGCCGCCGGCCCCGCGCTTTCGCGCGGCGCCGGCGCCCCTTGTCTTGCTCCGCGGGCCTCGGAACCCTTCGGTTTCCTCGGCGGCTTCGGGAACCTGCGGCTTCCACGGGCCAAGCCAAGGGCCGCGCCTTGTTTCCCTTCGCCCTCCGCAAGCCGGCGCGCCTTGCAAGCGGCGGCGCTTGTCTTGCTTCGGATGCTTCGGCAGCCCTGCGGTCTGCCTACGCCGGCCGCGTCAGCCCTACGGTCTGCCGCGGGCTCCACGAGCCCTTCGGTCTCGTTCCGCTACAATTTTATTGATGTATTCGCGCAATTTATCGCGCGGGAAAAGGCCGGCGGCTGCGAACGCAGTGAGTAGTATATCGAAGCCCGGCCGGTCAACACGGTAGCTTCGATACAATTTTGCTTCGCAAAATCACTCAGCGACCTTCCAAGCAGGTGGCTGAGTGCTGCGCCGAAGGCGCAGTGTATCGAAGCTACCGGTCGTGCATACCGGTCATTTCGATACGATTTTTGCTATGCAAAAATCACTCAATGACCTCCAAAACAGGTGCCTGAGTGCCATTCGCTTTGATAAAAATCAACTCAAAACTTAAAACTCAAAACTCATAACTAAATCTGCGCCAGGGATGGAAGCGGTATGAGCCGCCGGCGGTGCCGATGGTTTTCCGCCCGGCGGAGGCGACCGAAGGAAGCCCCACGCACGGGCGGGCGCGGGCGCGCGGCACGCGCGCCCGCGCAAAACCACGGCATCCGCCAAGGCGAATATAAGCGGACAGCCCGACGGCCCCGAAACCGGGGGCCGGGGTGCCCTAATAAATCCCTGTTAAGAATGCCGCCCATATCTCCGATTATCCCTACCTTTGCCCGTCGATGAATTGGAAATCTTATTTCGGGGAATTTCGCACCAATTGGCAACTGGGTTGGCCCGTGATGGTGGCCTACTTGGGGCAAGTGCTTGTAGGCCTGGCCGACAATATTATGGTGGGTAAATTGGGGCCTACGTCCCTGGCGGCCATTTCGCTGGCCAACAGCACCATCTTTTTTGTCATGGCCTTCGGTATCGGGTTTTCGTCGGCCATAACGCCTTTGGTGTCCGAAGCCCTGGGCTTGA
>WGAP01000079.1 GCA_015494775.1 Flavobacteriales bacterium
ACCCAAGGCATCGGCCTGCGGTTCAACACCGATTTCGACACTTTCCGTCAGTTGGCCGACAAGTTCGGATTCCACATCAAAACCACGGCATCCGCCAAGGCGAATATGAGCGGACAGCCCGGCGGAGGCGACCGGAGGAAGCCCCACGCACGGGCGGGCGCGGGCGCGCGGCACGCGCGCCCGCGCAAAACCACGGCATCCGCCAAGGCGAATATGAGCGGACAGCCCGGCGGGCGCCGGTGTTCGTACCGCCAAGCGTGAGGCCGCTCCGCCGGCCGATGCGCTTGGCGTTGGCGCCGCCGGCGGGCGATAGCCCGCAGCGGACGGCAAGCGTCCGCTCAGCGCCTTCGGCGCTGCGGCGGCGCCGTCGAACCCGAGCGGCCGGGCGCCCTAAAAATTCCGTTCTATTGCTGCGGCATTTCATCCGCGGTTTTGATGTGGAATCCGAACTTGTCGGCCAACTGACGGAAAGTGTCGAAATCGGTGTTGAACCGCAGGCCGATGCCTTGGGTGTAGCCCTCCTCCTGACCGGCGTATTCGATGGGCGTGCGCTTGTTGTAAACGTGCAACTGCCAGGTGCCGTCGGGATTGAGCCATAGCACCGCCTCGATGTCGCCCGAAACCGACGACGAAGTGTATCGTCCCACGGGCATTACCACCTTGCCGTTGATGTAAATGCGCTTGTTGACCTTGGTTTGCACCGTAAGCCCTACCTGGCTGTCGGTCTTGACGTTGTTTTGCGGATTTTGCTGGCCGGGCACATAATCCAGTTTGACGTTGAACACTTCGTTTTGCAGCAGGGAATTGAACACACTGAGCACCCGCTCCGACAGGTTGCCCTCGGCGGCGGTTAAACTGTTGAGGCGGAGCACGTCCTCGGAAATAAAATTGCCCGAATAAAGAAGCGAAAGCACTTGAAGCATACGTTTGTCGGGGTCGCTAAGCACATAATCGGCCTGGGAGCGAATGATACCGTTGGCCTGCGGCAGTTCGATTTGGAAATCGATACGCGGTTTCATCAAATCACCCGTGAGGTTGATGACCACGTCCACGGGAACTTTTTGTTGCAAAGCCACGGCGTCTTTGAGCAAGGGCGCAATGTCCACCGCAGGAATATGATACACCGCCCGGATGTTGAGCGTGGCGTGGTAGGGATCGCCGTTCCAGGCAAGCGTGCTGCCCGCATCCACTTCGAAACGCTTGTCAATAATGCCCAGGTAACGGAAATCGTAGTAGCCGTCCACCACTTGGTAAGTTCCCCACATATTGAATTTGCCCGCCGTGTTGATTTCCATCAGCATCGTTCCTTCGCCCCGGGCCGTGAGCCGGCTGCCGAATTCCTGGTCGAGTACAATGTCGATAACGGCATCGCGCGTGATGTCCAAATCCAAATTCAATTCCAGACCCTCGTAATACCGCTGTTGATGGCGGCGTCCCTTGCTCACTTGTTTGCGGTATTCGTCGGCACGATAGAACCGGATGAAATCATCCTCGCCCACCGTTTCCACATCGCGAAGCGGGATGTGCATTTTGGTGCCTTTTTGGGATTGCAATTGGGCATCGATTTTGATTTTGTTCAAATCGCCCGTAATATCCGCCCCACCCTTGACAAAGGCCGTTCCGTAGTAAAGATCTTCGTCGGAGCCGGGCGTGTCCAAGGCCAAAAGCCGGTCGCCCGTAATGTGCAGGTCGAACGTCCAATCCGAAAATTTGTAGAATCCGATTTGTCCGTTGAGCAAGCCGTGCGTTCGGTATTTGACATCGGAAAATCCGGTCCGGTTAAACACAAATCGATCCTTGTCGATTTCCACAACGCTATTGTCGTCAAATTCATAATCGGTGTTGAGTTCATTGACCCGCAGGCCTGCACCGAAAAGATTAAGGCGGCCGGTGTATTGGGGATTTTCAAAACGTCCGGTCATTTGGATATGACCCGAGGCCGTACCGCGAATCCGGTCGAAAATATCTTTCAGAAAAGGAGCCAAAATATGCACCGGAAGTTGGTTGGCACGCAAATTCATATCCATTTCTCCCGCCCCGAAATCCATAAAACCCGAAGCACGGAAATTTTCGGCCCGGTCGAGCTGGTTATACAGGTTGACAAACATAACCCTGTTGCGCAAAGTTTTAAAATCGCCGTTGAGCATCCCCAAGGGCACATCGTTGAAGCGGAAACCGCCCACCGAAAAACGTCCGTTATAAAAGGCATTCCCCTTGGTTTTCCCGAAAAATATCCGGCCGTTGATATTTCCCGCCCAGGTGGCCGGCGCAATGAGCGTTTGCAAGTTGTCCAAATTAAAATTACGCACATCGGCCACAATATTTCGCCTTTGCGGCGTATCATAACCTTGGATGCTTACCAAGGCGGGCGCACTATGCAAAGTGATACTATCGACATAAAGCGAATCCCTTTGCGGAAAATAATACACGGCATTGTTTTGGCCGCCGGTGCCGGTTTGCCAAAGCCGCCGGTTGAATCGTATGCGCGAAGGTAACAGACGCAAGGTCCATTTGTTGGCGGTGTCAGACAAA
This sequence comes from Flavobacteriales bacterium, assembly GCA_015494775.1. Classification (GTDB taxonomy): domain Bacteria; phylum Bacteroidota; class Bacteroidia; order Flavobacteriales; family Flavobacteriaceae; genus JAADED01. The sequence goes on from WGAP01000079.1 coordinate 2,533, forward strand.
TAATACAAAGCCAGGTCGAAAGTGTCGCGTGTAGCCGTGCCGCCGTAAAATTTGGATTTGACAAATACCGTATCGTTGATGTTCAAATGAATGGCCCTAAAAGCTTTTACCGGATAATCGCCCACACGAAGCGAATCGGAACGGGCATAAAGGTTGTAGATGGCGTTTTGATTGTCCAAAATCACCTTGGCACCCGAAACACGCGTAGTGCCGTATTGAATCAAGGCGGTTTGCGCGTCCACGTGCACGTATTTTCCGCCCCCGTCGATTTTGCCTTTGAGCCGGGTTTGGCGCACTTGTTCCAATTGCGGGTCCAATAGTTCCAAAAGGTTGCCGTCCAGGGCCAAATTGAAACGCAGGGCATCGGTTACGGGCTTTTCGGGTTTGAAGCGTGGCAACAAAGTGCCGAGCGCATAGCGGACCAAATCGTCCAGGTTTTTCATTCGGAATTTTCCTTCGAGATAGCCGTTTACGGCCTTATCGGAACGGATGTCAATACGCCGGCGGCCCGAAGTGTCGCGGGCCTTTATATCCATAAATCCCAAATGATAACGGTTGTAGGAATTGACATAACGGATGTTTTCCAAATGCCAGGTTCCCCGTGCATTATCCAAAGTTTTTCCACGGAAGCGCATCCGCGTATTTCCCGACAAGCGGGCCAAGGTGTCGGATTTTATCCAATGGGTGCGATAAAGGTCGGCACTGTCCACGGATGCGGTAAAATCAAAGGTGTTTTCCCGTGCCCCGAAATGCACCAAGCCCTGGAAACGCATTTTAAAATAGGGGTCATCGACACGCAATCGTCCGTCGAATTTTCCTTTGCGTAAGCGCCCGCTTACATGCAGGTTCCGGTAGCCGTAGCGGCGGTAATCCAAGCGCCGGATTTTGCCTTGAAGGCGTGCGCTGGCGGTTTGCTTGTCAAACCCTTGTCCGTCGATGTGCAAATTTCCGCGAATCATCCCCAAATCCGTCAGGCCGAAAAGCCGGCCCAAATCCAAGGAATCGGTTTGCACGGTGCCGCGATAGGCATTGTGGCGGTCGAAATGAATGAATAAATCCGGTTGCAGACGTCCGGCATCGCTGCGGATGTACATGCGCGTTTCGAGGCGTCCGGGAAAATAAACCAAATCGCCGCGGGCAAGTATATTTCCCGCATTGCGCACAAATGACGGTATGTTTTTGTGCACCATACCCGGCATTAGCTTTTCGAGGCGGGCATATCCGAAGGACAAACTGTCAGCCAGGAGTTGAACGCCCAAACTGTCGGGCTGCATCAGGTTGAACACCACCATATCGCCGGCAAAACGAATGCCCGACGAAGTGGTAAGCCGCGCATCGTTCCATTCCCATTCATTGAGCACACCTTCCAAACTGTCGGATTGCAGGCCTATGCGGCTGCCGGCGGCAAAAAGCGTATCGCGCAGGATGCGGTTGAGGTCGGCACCGTCCACATCGGTATGCAGACTTCCGCGCCATTCGACTTCGTCGAAAAACCGGCGCAACTGTTCACGCGTGTAGTCCAAATGCACATCCCCGTCGATTTGCGAACCGGCGGTGGCCCAATGCAAACGCCCGAAATGCATCCGGCCCGGGCCGTAGGCAAAATTCACATCCAAATCCTTGACTTCCAAACCGTAAAGGTCGCGATAACGAGCGTTTTGTAATGCCGCCGTCACTTCCTTGCCGCGGATAACAAAGGGCGTGATTTGTCCCGATAATTGTTCCACGGCATAAAGATTGTCCTTTTTGACATTTAAATTCCGCAACCGGAAACCGAAGTCCGATAAATCGATGCCTTTGATGTGCAACAAAAAGGGATTGCCCGAAGCGGGGCCGGCCGTCAAAGAGTCGATCCGGCTTACCAAACGGTCGAGATTGTCGGTTTTTTCGTCCGCATACTGCGTGATATACAGTCGTGCTCCATCCAATGACGAACGCCCCAAACGAATACGGTTTTTATTGATTTCGCCGTAGGACAACATATACGTGCGCAGGCGGCGAACAAAAATCAGCGTGTCCCCGTGGTGGTCACGTACCAGGAAATTTTCCAGCACCGTTTTGCCCGAAGGCATCCATTCCATCCGGCCTATTTGCAAATCGATGCCGTAGTGCCGGTGCACATAAGCGGTGGCCTTACGGGCCAAATAGGTTTGCACCGAAGGCAAAGACATCAATAGTGTGAACAGGAGCAGGAATACCACAAGCACACCCGCCATCCAAAGAAGGATTTTACCGGGAACGTATCGGCGCTTTTTGTTTAATTTTGCGGGCATATGCTAGCGTTGAACAAAATTAAGAAAGATATTCTGATTCTGGGCATTGAATCGTCCTGCGACGAAACTTCGGCCGCCGTTTTGCATAACGGGCGAATGCGCAGCAATATTATCGCCACGCAGGAAGTGCATCGCCAATACGGCGGCGTGGTACCCGAACTGGCTTCGCGCGCACATCAGCAAAATATTGTGCCCACGGTGGATATGGCTCTCAAACAAGCCGGCATCACGCCACAGGAATTGACGGCCGTGGCGGTAACCGCCGGTCCCGGATTGCAAGGTTCGCTCTTGGTGGGCTTGTCCTTTGCCAAATCCATGAGCATGGGCTTGGGCATTCCCCTGATCGGCGTGCATCACATGCAGGCCCACATTTTGGCCAATTTTATCGAAGATGCTTCGGGACGTGCACCGCAGTTTCCTTTCCTGGCCCTGACCATCAGTGGCGGCCATACACAAATCGTGTTGGTGCGTGATTATTTCGACATGCAAGTTTTGGGCCAAACCCTTGACGACGCCGTAGGCGAGGCCTTCGACAAAACGGCACAAATCATCGGCCTGCCCTACCCCGGCGGCCCCGAAATCGACCGCTTGGCGCATCAGGGAAATCCGCAGGCGTTTCGCTTTCCCAAACCCAAAGTGGAAGGACTGAATTTCAGTTTTAGTGGACTCAAAACGTCCATCCTGTATTTCCTGCAAAAAAAACAGAAGGAAGACCCTGCATTTATCCGCCGGCATTTGGCCGATATTGCCGCTTCGGTGCAGCATACCATCATTGAAATTCTGACCGACAAAATACGCCAAGCCGTTGCCCAAACGAGTGTCCGGCGCCTGGTGGTGGGCGGTGGCGTTTCGGCCAACCGCGGCCTGCGCGAGCGTTTGGAGGAATTGGCACGCACCGAGGGTTGGGAATTGCACATTCCGCGCTTTGAATACACCGGCGACAATGCGGCCATGATTGCCATCACGGGTTATTTGAAATATCAACGCGGCCTGTTCGACGACCTACGGCTGACGCCCAAACCGCGGTGGGATATGTAGGAAAGGGTTTGTGCGCTTACTTTAATTCTTGTTTTAACGCACCGAAACCCGCGTGCGGCAGTTTTTTCACCACATTGCTACGCAATGTGTGAAACCAGTTTCTCGGCTGACCCTTTGTTTTCCCCAGCAAGATGATATTTTGTTTGGGAAATTGTCATTATTAAATCAAAATTTTATCCATTTTGCTGACCAATTATTCATATAAGGCATAAGAATCAATATTAACCCTTTTATTCATTTCATTTTTTTACCTTTGGTCTGAAAATCAAGTAATAATAAATTCACTCTTCATTATCAAAACATATCCTTTATGAAATCAAATATAAGATTTGTGATGTATATCGCGCTTTTATTCCATTTAATGCTTTCTGCTTGCCATAAAACCCATGATAACCAAGACGAATACGGTTTAATGACAAAAAACATTACCGTTGACGGCATTTCTCGGCGTTATGCAATCTATATTCCGAGATCTTTGGGGCCTTCGTCAGTTCCTTTGGTCTTTGAATTGCATGGCGGGGGTGTTTATATCGAAGATATGACAGGCCAAAGCGGGCATAAATCTCCCTATAAACTTTGGATGGAATTAGCTGAAAGAGAAAAATTTATTGTTGTTTATCCCGAAGGATTAAATGGTGCTTATGGCAAACCTACTTGGAATGATTGCCGCGGCGATTGTTATGTTAATTCCAATGCGGATGATGTAAATTTTATATCATCGTTAATCAATAAAATAAGGTCGGAATATCCGATTGACTCAAACCGGATATATGTTTCAGGAACATCAAATGGTGGCTTCATGGCCCAACGACTGGGCATTGAATTAAATGATAAAATTGCAGCTATTGCATCCGTTGCTGCCGCTTTCCCCGCAGTTCCCGAATGTCGCACTCCCGCACATCCTATATCAATTTTGTTTATGAATGGAACCAACGACAACCATATGCCCTATAATGGCGGAACTATTGGCAACCCACCAAATCCCAACCATGGGACAGTATTATCTACGGCCGAAAGCATTACTAATTGGATTAGCTTCGACCATACCGATACTATTCCCACAGTTTATATTTTTCCGGATTTAGATCCTAATGATGGCGGCATCGTAGAAAAATATACTTATGCCAATGGCATAAACCAAACGGAAGTTATTTTATATAAGGTAAATGGTGGCGGCCATTCGGCCCCAAGTATTCGCGAACGTTATTCGTATCTTTTCGAACAATATTTTAATAAACAAAATCACGATATAGAAATGACAACCGAAGTATGGAATTTTTTTAAAACCAAAAGACTTCATTGATGGGAAAACAAATCAATGTTTTAATACCATTACCTTCTTACGGTTTTGATCCTACCGAAGCAGCTATTCCATGGAAATTCCTAACAGGCAAGGGAATTCAAATAAGTTTTGCAACACCAAATGGAAAACGTGCACGAGGAGATGATGTAATGTTAACAGGAAAAGGCCTTGGAATATTTAAGAACATTCTAAAAACTCGAAAGGACGGTGTAAATGCATACAATTTGATGTATGAAAGTTTTGAATTTAAACATCCGATTCGTTATGATGAAATAGATGTTTCCGAATATAATGGAATATTTTTACCCGGCGGGCATGATAAAGGCGTAAAGGAATATTTGGAAAGTGAAATTTTGCAAAATATCATTCCCGAATTTTTTCAAAAAAAGAAAATAATCGGCGCCATATGTCATGGCGTTCTATTATTGGCAAGAAGTAAATATAAAAAGACCAATAAATCGGTTATTTACGATTACAAAACCACTGCGTTATTAAAAAGCCAGGAATTATTGGCCTATAACTTGACAAAATTTTGGTTGAAAGATTATTACTTAACATATCCCGGAATGACCGTAGAAGATGAGGTTAAATCAGCATTAAAAACACCATCCAATTTTATCCGTGGAAGATTTCCTATTTTTAAAGATTCAGAAAATAATTATAAATACGGTTTTACCGTAAAAGATAGAAATTACATTTCGGCACGTTGGCCCGGGGATATTTATTCACTTAGTAATGAAATTTTGAAATTACTTTTTTAGTCCCTTGTACGGACGAAGGAATTTAAATTATTTTACCGCATAACCCGCGCCAGGGATGGGAGCGGTATGAGCCGAAGGGCAAGCCGAATTTTTTGTGCCGGCGGCGGGGGCTCCCAGAGGAAGAGACCACGCCGGCGGCTTTACAAAAAACGGTTTTGCACGAGGCGAATATGAGCGGACAGCCCGGTGCCCGCCCCGTGAACACGTCGCAGGACAAACAACGTGCAGGCCTGCGGCTGTGTGAACGGGTGCGGGCAGACGCCCAAACAATAAAAATCACTTCTTGCCGCCCCCGCTGGTTTCCATAAAAGGCCTGTGCTTTTCGTAACATTCCCGTAGCGCTTCCAAAAGCTGTAAATCGCTGGCTTCGCGCAGGAATTTTTTGTCGTAATCGCACCATTCCAATACCTGATAAACCCGGTCTTCGGGTAGGTCCAAAAGCTCGGAAAGAATTTTGCGGTCGAAACGGCGGGCCAGGATTTGGGTGATTTCGTCGCGCTCCTTCAAATGGCGAAGTTTGCGGATGTCCTTGCCGTGAACACTGAAAAAATTATAGAGCAAACCCACCGGATCCATGTAGGTGCGTAATTTGTCGTTGATACGTGTAAGTGCATTAGGTATCGTATCACCGAACATGGTTTCCAAATGCAATTGAATGCGCGGCAAATCCTGCTTGGGCATCAAGGCCAAATCCACCGGCAAAACGCCCGTGAGCGCGTGCTCGCGTATCACCACTTCCTTCAACACAATGGGTTGTTCTTGCAAATAAATATGATGCACCTGGCCGAAACTCAACGAATCGGGCACCCATTTGAAGGTTTTAAAACCCAAATAAGATACCAAAATGGTGTCGCCCGGCAAAGCGCGTATCGTAAAAAATCCGCCCTTTCCCGTAGTGGCTCCGCGCAGGCGCGTAAGGTTGATGATATTGGCGCCCATAAGCGGCTGTTTGTTCTTGGACTGCAACACAAAACCTTTGAGTCGTTTCAAGGGTTGTTCCGTCTGCTGGGCGCGCAAGGGCATTGTCCCTAACCACAAGCCGGCAAAGAGCAAAAAGAAGGCGGGGTATAATCTCAAATATTTTTTGGGGAATAAACGCATAAACAACGGTTATATTATAGGAAGTATTGAATGGCCAACATGGCCACAATGGAAAACGTAATGAGCGTCGCCGCCCGTTCGCCGCCCAATTGTTCGGCCGATTCGGGCGCAATTTCCGAAAACACAAGCCAAATCATCGCACCGGCGGCCAAGCCCAAGCCCAACGGGACGTAGGGTTTGAACACGCTGACAAACAAAAAGGCCGGCACGGCCAGCAAAGGTTGCGGCAACGAAGTAAAAATACTCCAAAGCGCCGCCTGCCACCAACGGCTACCCTTGGTTACCATCACGGCACTGATGGCCAAGCCCTCGGGAATATTGTGGATGGCAATGGCAATGGTCATCAACAAACCGAATTTGGCCGAACCGCCGAAGGAAGTGCCTATACCGATGCCTTCGGCCGCCGAATGCGCCGTCATAATCAGGATAATCAAGGCGGCCTTCCAAAAGTCGTTGCGAAAACTGTTGGGCAAACGGGCAATCAAATCATCATCGCCATTAAGTTTATAGCGCTTAATCTTGTCGATGACCCAATCGGTAAAACCGATAAACAAAATGCCCGCCACAAAGCCCAAAAGCATTTTTCCCCAGTTCATACCGGCCGCTTCGTTGAGCAATCCGAAGGAAGCACCGGCCATCAAACCCGCGGCAATGGCATTGGACACGCCTTGCACCTTGGGCGTTATCCTACGGATAAAAGCAAAGGGCACCGCTCCCAATCCGGTGGCCAAGGCCGTGAGCATAGCATACCAAAAAACCGTCCAAGCCGCTGCGTTCATTCGGAATCATTTAAGGATTTTCAAAGTTAGCCAAATTGTCCTATTTTTGGGCATTATTTTTTACGCTACAATAAACTGCCTATGAAATTAATTGCCGATGCCGGATCCACCAAAACCGATTGGCGCTTGGTGAACAACGAAGGAATTGTGGTGGGCGCGTTCGAATCGGGCGGTCTGAATCCCATCGTTTTTGACGACGAAACCCTAAAAAAAAACATAGCCGACAGCGGTGAGTTGTTTAATTTTTCGGACAATATTTCCGAGGTGCACCTCTATGCTGCGGGTAGCGATGAACCCCACGCCCAGCAACGGCTCAAACACATCCTTTCCGATGTATTCGAACAAGCCCGCATCAATATTTACAACGACCTTTTGGCTGCCGCCCGGGCCACGGCCGGCAAAAACGAAGGTTTGGTGGCCATTATGGGCACCGGTTCCAACAGCGGCTACTACAACGGAAGCGAAATCGTCAAAACCATCGGGCATTTCGGTTATGCCTTGATGGACGATGCTTCGGGCAATTGGTTCGGACGTCAACTGATACGGGATTATTATTTCGAAATTATGCCTCAACGGCTACGCCGCGCCTTCAAAAAAGCCCACAAAGTGGATGAGGATTATATCAAAACCCATATTTATCTCTCGGACAAACCCAATGCTTTCCTGGCCGCCTATTCGGTGTTTATGTTCGAACATTACGAAGAACATTACATCAAGCAACTCCTGCATCGCGGATTTACCCAATTTATGGAATACGAGATGAACGCCTACCGTGAATGGAAAGCGCAATTACCGGTGCATTTTGTGGGTTCCATCGCCTTCTTTTACCAACGCGAATTGAAGGAGGCGGTGGAAAAAACCGGTTGGAAACTGGGCAAAATCGTTCGTAAGCCCTTGGATAATTTGGTCGAATATCACGTTTGATTCAACAAAATGGATTTTTTCGCGTTATTACCCTAAACAAAGCCGTTCACCCATGAGCCGCCCCACCGTTAAACCCTACAAAGATTCCGCCGAAGGAAAGAAAGCCCAGGTGGAACAAATGTTCGATAATATTTCGGGCAAATACGATTTTTTGAATCATTTCCTTTCCTTGGGCATCGACAAGGGTTGGCGTAATAAAATCATCCGGATGATGAGGAATGATGCACCGCAACGCATTTTGGACGTGGCCACCGGCACCGGCGATTTGCTTTTGCTTCAAGGGAAAAAACTCCGCCCCCAACGCCTGGTGGGCTTCGACCTCTCGCAAGGAATGCTGGATGTGGCGCGCAAAAAATTGGACAAACACGGCTTGGAAGCCGAACTGGTTCGCGGCGATGCCGAAAATATGCCTTTCGACGACAACAGTTTCGATGCTATCACGGTGGCTTTCGGCGTGCGCAATTTCGAAAACCTGGAAAAAGGACTTACCGAAATGGCGCGTGTCTTGGCCCCCGGCGGCAAGGTTTATATTTTGGAATTTTCCCAACCGCAGGCCTTTCCGTTTAAACAGATTTACGGCTTTTATTCACGAAAAATCCTGCCTTTTTTGGGCAAACTGATTTCGGGCGATGCCTCGGCCTACACCTATTTGCCCGAATCCATCGCCGTTTTCCCCTATGGCGATGCGATGATGCGCATATTGGAAAAAAGCGGTTATAAACCCTTGCAATATATCCCCGTAACCCTGGGCGTGGCCACCATTTATGTAGCAACCAAAGAAGCCTAGAACAATGAAACAGCTTCGCATCATTTTCCTACTGATTTTACTTGGACTTTCACTGCACGGTCAAGCACAGTTCCGCAGTGAACCGCCCCGCAATTTGCCTCGCTTCGATGATGTTTTCTGGCATTGGGGTTATTACTTCGGGCTTACTTTTTTCGATTACAAAATCGATTATACCACACCCCAAAACGAAATTCGCGTTGAAACCTCGCCGGGTTTTAACGTTGGTCTTATTTCCGATTTCCGCCTCGGCCGCCAATGGAACCTGCGGTTGGAGCCCGGCGTGTTTATGTCGGAACGCACCTTGCACTTTCTCAACATCTCCGACCCCTACGATGCCCGACGGAAAATACGTTCCAATTATATCTCCGTTCCCGTTTTCCTCAAATACAGCGCCTTTCGCAACGGCAATATGCGACCGTACATCACGGCCGGAATCGGATGGAATTATAACCTGACCTCCTATCAATACTCGGTCAACGACAATTCGGCCGGACGTTTTCGCGTTAAAAGATACAGCTATATGTGGCAGGTGGGCATCGGATTGGAAATGTATATGTATTACTTCAAATTTATCCCTTCGATTCGCGGCGTTTTCGCCCTGACCGACGAATTGGTGCCCGACAAAGACCCCAACAGCCTCTGGACGGGCCATCTGAGCGGACTGCGCACGCGCGGAATTTATATTGTACTGACCTTCGAATAATCCGTTTGCTTAACTTTGCAATAAATTTTTTCCAATGATTCTACCCATCGTGGCCTACGGAATGCCGGTGCTCAAACGCAAAGCCGAACCGGTGGAACTCAACGATGAACTTCGCCGGCTCATTGACGATATGTTCGAAACCATGTACCGGGCCGAAGGCGTAGGACTGGCCGCTCCGCAAATCGATAAATCCATACGGCTTTTCGTGATCGACCCCGCTCCCTTTGCGCGGTGGGAAGAACTCAGCCCCGAAGAACGCGAACAACTCCGCAACGCCAAAATGGCCTTTATCAATCCTCAACTGGTGGAAGAAAGCGGCGAGGAATGGTCGTTCGAAGAGGGCTGCCTGAGCATTCCGGGCATCAACGAAAAGGTTAAACGGCCCGAACGGATTACGCTGCGCTATACCGACGTCGAAGGCAAGGAACACGAGCAAACTTTCGAAGGGCTTTTGGCGCGGGTCATTCAACACGAATACGACCATATCGAAGGCATCCTCTTTACCGACCGGCTTTCGCCCCTCAAACGCAAATTGCTGGCCAAAAAATTGGAAAAAATTTCCAAGGGCCAAGTGCAGGTGAGTTACAAGATGAAATTCCCCAAGCGCTGATTTATGCTCCGGTCGTTTAGCCGCATTGCGCTACTGATTTTATTGGCACTCGCAGGATGCCGTCCGCATACCGAAAAAAAGCATTACGCACCGCAAAACAATCGTTATGCCCGGTTGTTCGAACTACGCCCATTCGACGGATTTACGCTTTTGACCGTCAAGCGCCCGTTTCCGGGCGGCAAAGCCCGGACGTTTGTTTTACGGCCCCGAAAGGCCGATGCTCCCCTACCCGACAGTTTGAAAAAATATCCCTTGCTTCGCGTTCCGCTTCAACGCATTGTGGCCACGTCGGTTACGCACTTGGAACCCTTGGAAATGCTCGGTGCAGGCGACCGATTGGTGGGTTTTACGCAAACCCGCTACATTGTTTCGGACTATTTCCGCCAGCGTGTGCAAAACGGGCAACTTCACGATACGGGCAACGAATTGATGCCCGATGCCGAAGCCATTTTGGCCTTGCGGCCCGATGCGCTTTTGGTGTTTTCCACCGGAAACGACCGCAAGGATTTTTCGCTCTATCGCAAGGCCGGCATTCCGGTGGTTTACATGGCCGAATGGCTTGAAAAGACGCCTTTGGGCCGGGCCGAATGGCTGCGCGTGTTCGGCGCCTTAACCGGCCGCAGCCAACGGGCCGATTCGCTTTTCGGCCGCATTGCCAAGCGCTACGAACACACCCGCGACAGCATCAACCGCCTACTGAAAACACACAAGCGCCCCAAGGTTTTCCGCGGCGGCATGTTCGGCGACAAATGGTATATGGCCGGCGGAGCGAGCTGGGCGGCACAACTCATCCGCGACGCCGGTGGCGATTATGTTGTCCGCGACAGCACCCACACGGGCAGTTTGGCCGTCAATTACGAAAACGCAGTGGCCTATTTGCTCCAATCCCAAATCTGGCTTGACCCGGGCGCTTGGACTTCCAAACGACAAATACAGGATGCCGTCCCCCAGGCAATACATGCGCCTTTTTGGAAAACCGGAAAAATCTTTTCGGTCAACCTCAAAACCAATGAGCGCGGTCAAATCATCTTTTTCGAACGCTCGCCCATGCATCCGGATTGGGTGTTGGACGACCTGGCCCGCATTTTTCATTCCGATAGTGTTTCCGACGGAAGTTTTCATTTTTATGCTCCGCTAAGGGATTGATGTTTTTTATCAGGGCGCCCCGGCGTTCGCGTTCGGGGCCCCGCCGGCGGGCGAATGCCCGCGGCGAATGGCCGGACGACTGAATTTACGTCGGTAGCCCCGCCCCGCGGCGAAGCCGCGGGGCGGGGCTAATCATTGATTTTCAAAGGTTTAAGTCCGACCATTCGCCCGGCGCGCTTGCGCGAGCCGCGGCGGGGCCAACGCCAAGCGCTTCGGCCGGCGGAACGTCCTCGCGTTTGGCGGTCCTCACGCGGTGCCGTCGGGCTGTCCGCTTATATTCGCCTTGGCGGATGCCGTGGTTTTGCGCGGGCGCGCGCCCGCGCCCGCCCGTGCGTGGGGCTTCCTTCGGTCGCCTCCGCCGGGCGGAAAACCATCGGCACCGCCGGCGGCTCATACCGCTCCCATCCCTGGCGCGGATTTAATTCATTTTCCATACATTCCGTAGAGACGCGATGCATCGCCTCTCTACATCAATAAACGTTGAAGGGGGTTTAATCTTATCCGTAGAGACGTCCAAATTGGGCGTCTCTACAAAATGCGTTAAACATTTGATTGTCAACAAAAAAACAAATAAAGGCGAAACCGCCCTGCGGGTTCGCCGACCGCCGAGGAAACCGAAGGGTTCCGAGGCATGCAAGGAGACGCCGCAGGCGGCTCCGATGCATGCGGAGCAAGACAAGGGGCGCCGGCGCCGCGCGAAGCGCGGGGCCGGCGGCGCAAAAAACCGGTGGAATTTTACCGTTGTGCCATTGATAAATCGCCTCACTTCGTTCAAAAACTTTGCCGCTAGGATTTTTGCGCCGCCGGCGCGGAATTTCATTCCGCCGCCGGCGCCCCGACGGCTTGCGCAGCACCTAACAACACAAAAAAATCCGGCACCCAAGGCACCGGATTCAAAAATATCTGACCTATCAATGTCTAACGATTGGAACGGTTGAAACGAACGCTGTTGGGCAATAATCCAACGTTCAACTCGGTGATTTTGTGATAGTTTTGCGTGTCGTAAACCACGGTTTTTCCGGCTGTTTGGTAGTCCGCGGCATCGGTAACGAAAAGTTTGCCGTCGTGATAATAAAGTCCGTAGGGCGTGGTTACATCGCCCGAAAGGTCGATGACAGGCGTGACGGGTAAAGTATTGTCGTTGAAGCTCATGGCATAAACCTTACCGTCCAAGGTAAAATACATTTGGTGATTGTCGGCATTGTAGGCCAAATATTCGGGATGTTGGTTCGTTTGGAAATCGAATTCCTTGACGGCCGTGTCGGTGGACGGGTCGATGATTTGCAGTTTACCGCCGGTTTCGTTGCCCGTCCATGCCGCATTTCCGGTGCTGAGCACCCAGATGTGTCCGTCGCCGTCTTTGGCCAGGAATTGAGGACGGTCGCCCGTGGTAATCGTACCGGTTACTTGCTTGGCCGCGGGGTCGATAACCAAAACTTTGTTGCGCGATTGGCTTACGCCGGCAATGCCCACATAGAGCTTGCCGCCTTGGTAAACCATTTGATTGGGGCCCAAGTCCACGTGGAGGGTGTCGGTTACCACATCGTTTTCCAAATCCACCCAAGCCAGGTAATCGTCTTCCACATCGTTCCAATTGCTGTCAAACACTTCGCCCCAATTGGACATTACGGCGTAGCGGTTGGAAATCTTAACCATATAGCGCGGCGCTTGGATGTAGCTGACCATTTCGCCTTTTCGTTTCATATCCCAACGGCCGGCCACCACTACCCGGTTGGAATTGTTGATGAGGAAATAAATTTTGTCGCCGTTGACAAACATGGATTGGGCAATATCGCCCAATGTTTGATTGTCGTTTACATTGGCATACACATTGTTTTCCACTTGTTGCAAGTCTTCGGACAGAAAACTGACCGATGCATTTTCATGCATAAATTGTCCTTCGTTGAGCACGAAGTAACCGCCGTCATAATCGCCCTTGGGCGGAATGGGTTCGGTGGGCTTACAACGGCCGGCCAAGAGCGCTACGGTTCCGGCGGCCAAGAGCAGTTTTTTGAAATGCTGTGTTTTCATAGGCATAAATTTAATGTTTATTATTGGATTTAAAATGAATATCATAGGTCAGTCCGATAACTCCGCTACGTCCAGGCATGGGACGTCCGGGCATCCATTCGTAATAAGTATTGAGCATATTGGATATTTCCACATCTATCCCGAATTTTTTATAGCGCCAACCTGCTTGCAGGTTGAGCAGAAAAATTTGCGGAGCGAAATAGGTATTGGAAGCGTCGGTGTAGTAATAACTTTGAAATTTAAGTTGCGGACGCAAATAAAATCCACCATAAGCGAGGCGTAATGCCGTTGTCCACAAATAAGGCGGTGTATAACTGAGTTGGCGCCCCGTAGTGGCATCGACAACATCCTGATACGTGTAACCGGCCGAAAGAACGGTTTTCCACCTGCCGATAACTTTTTTCAAGCGTCCGCTAAATTCAAATCCGCGTGCACGCGTCCGGTCCATATTGACGGGATGCCAAAGTCCGCCGTTGCCCGGAGTCCAACGTATCAGGTTGCGATTGATGCGATAATATGCCGCCAACCGGAAATACACAGAACGGGACGACCATTGGTGCACCCATTCCCATTCACGGTTTCGTTCGGGAAGGAGGTGGGGATTTCCGCCGGGTTGCCAATACAAATCATTGAAGGTGGGCAGGCGGAAATTGGTCGAATACACCAATGACGTTTGATAGTTGCCCCAAGGACGCCAAGTGATGCCGGCAAATCCGGTGGGCGGAATGGGAATGCCGGAAGTTTTTTGCAGGCGAAGGCCGCCATGCCATTTAAAGTTTTTGTATTGCCAATCGGCATCGGCCGACAATGTATGTAACGCCCTGACATGACGTTCGAAATTGAGCGATTGGCCTTGAACCCAATTAAAATCGTAATGTATTCCGGCCTTTAACGGCCCCCAATGTCCGCGATGGGCAATACGGAACTGATAGTTTTGCGCGTTTCCCGCACCGGACACGGCTTGACCTGCCACATGATAATACCGGTAACTTTCACCTACGGCCGCTCCCATAATATCCAAAGTGCCGAGCAGGAATTTTTTGCGCGTCCAATGGAATTGCCATGCGGTTTGTTCCATGAGCAAACGGCTACGGGAAACGGTGGTGCGGGTTCCGGGTAGGTAGCGGTCGGAGAAGTTGTGCAAAAAATGGGTTTGCCAAAGGTTTTCGTTCCTTCGATAACCCACGGCCATACTGAAATGCCGGCTACCGATATGGGCGTTGCGATTGATGTAGCCGATGGACGGAATACGAAAGTCGTTGTCGTTGTCTTCCCAATCTCCGCCCAGCATGATCGACCAATGCCGGCCGGATTGCTGCCAGCGGAGCAATCCGTAACGCAGGCCGTTATTCCCCGTGCGCAGGTGTGTGCCGAGTTTGGTACCGTGGTCAAAACGGAGCGGGTCATTCATCACCAAGGCCCCGGCCATGGCGCCGCTGCCGAAACTTTGCGACATTCCGCCACGGTAAAGCGTTATTTGTTCCGTCAGTCCGGCCGAAAGCATATTCAGGTCGGTTTGGCCGTTGAGCGGCGAATTGAGCGAAACGCCGTTCCAGACGACTTGCACATGGGACACGGGCGCCCCGCGCAAACTCAGTCCGGCCGTCATACCGGCACCGTAAATACGTGTTTGAAATGCCGTTTGTTCCGACAACCATTGCGCGGATGTCAGCGGAATAAACCCGTCGTCGGCCGAAAGTATGGTAAGCGAATCGGTTTTGGTTTCGACCAAATCCGAAAAGTTAATATTGGCCGTATCCAATTGCTGGGCCGGATACGGGATTTGCTCCTGGGCAAAAATTGCACGGGAAAACAATAGGAATGATATGTATGCAATAACTCTGTGCATAATTCCCCGAACCTTTCGCCCGAAGGTTCCGCTTTTAGGGTTGGTGGATTTAGCAGGTCTCCTGGCTCGCCGCATGCTTGGCACGCCTTCCCGTTCGCAGCGGAACAGTGGCCTGTTGTGCCAAGTGTCGCGGACTCACAGTTGCGGGGACAGCCCGGGATTTTCACCCGATTCCCTTTTCATCCGCCTAGGCGGAACTAAATCCAAGGCAAAGATAGCTAATTTCCATAATTCCTCATCAATTTTTTTCCAAACACATTTCTTACTGATTATCAGCATGATTTGAATGTCCAATAATGATTATTGTAAATAATACCCCAAAAATTGTTGATAAGTCATTGAAAACTTCTGCCAATATTTTGTTCGTTTAATAAAATATAAGTGTGTATATTGCTAGCGAAGAAAATAATTAGGTGTGAAAAACCGAAACGGTTATTTTTTCAAAACATTGCGACGAAATCGACAAAATCTCTTTTCGGTTTTTATCAGAAGTTTTAAAAAATAGAATTATGAAAAGAATAATTACTTCTTTTTTGTTGTTTTTTATTGCGTTCAATCTAATTGCGCAAGCACCGGCCGGTTATTATGATGCAGCCAACGGCAAAACGGGTTACCAACTGAAAACCGCTTTGAAGGAAATTATCACCAACGGCCATACGGATCAGGGATACGACGGTTTATACACCTTGTATCAGAGCTCGGATGTGGATAATTATTACGAGAACGACGGAACATTGTTGGACATGTATTCCGAAAACCCCTCGGGTACGGATGCTTATGAATACGTGCAAACCGGTGATCGATGTACGGGAACTTATTCGCAGGAAGGAGATTGCTACAACAGGGAACATATTATGCCGCAATCGGCGTTTGGTTCGGCCGCACCCATGAAAGACGACGGTCATTTCGTTGTGCCGGCCGACGGCTATGTAAATAACCGAAGGAGTAATTATCCTTTTGGCATTGTTACTAACCCTACCTGGACATCATCCAATGGTAGTAAGGTCGGCCCCAATGCAACCCCGGGTTATTCGGGAACGGTTTTTGAGCCCATCGACGAGTTTAAGGGCGATATTGCACGAATGCTCTTTTATGTGGCCACGCGTTACGAGGATCAAATTGCTTCGTGGAACAGCGATATGCTCAACGGAACGAGCGACCAGGTTTTTGCGGATTGGTTTTTGGATATATTACTCCAATGGAATGCCGACGACCCGGTCAGCCAACGGGAAATCGACCGCAATAATGCCGTGTATAATTACCAAGGCAACCGCAATCCTTTTATCGACCATCCCGAATGGGTCAATGAGATTTGGGGTTATAACAGAAATATATCTAATGTTTGTGCTTCGGAAAGTTTTGCAAATGCTCCCAATCAGAGCAGTTATGGGACAATAATATGGACCGGTGATGATGGTATTGATTGGAAAGCAACTGATGCCCGTTCAGATCAAAACCTAAATGGAAATCAAGCTATTCTGCTCAGAAACGGTTCTTTGACCAATCAGACATCTTACCCAAACGGTTGTGGTACTCTGGAATTTGATTATGCCAGAATTTATTCGGGAAATTCTACTTTAAAAGTATTTGTTAATGGGGTGCAATACGGCGGTGATATTACGGTTTCTTCTACCAGTTCTACACATTTTTCAGTTACTGTTAATGTTTCGGGTAACATTGATGTAGAATTAAGAAACAGCCCGAAAAGGACATTAATTTCCAATTTGCAATGGACTTGTTATAGTGGTACCGGCCCCTCCATCACCAACATCACCCATTCCCCTTCACCGGTTCATTCCTGGGAAACCGTTAGTGTTTCGGCCGATGTAACCGACCCCGACGGCGTGGCGGGTGTTGAATTACACTGGGGAACTACGAGCGGGAACTTAAACAATACCATTAACATGAGTTTGTCATCGGGGAATACTTATGTTACCGATAGTGATATACCCGCCCAACCGGATGGTACAACCATCTATTATGAAATATACGCCCTTGATAACAACGCCGATGCCACCACATCTCCCGAACAAAGCTACACGGTCAACGATGCCGCTTGTGCCTCGGAATTGATTATTTCGGAATATGTGGAAGGAAGTAGTAACAATAAATATTTGGAAATATACAACGGTACGGGTAGTACCGTAAATACAGGTAATTATGCTATTAGAATTTATGCAAACGGCGCTTCATCTCCTTCTACAACTATCAATTTAAACAACACAAATCTTGCCGATGGAGATGTATTTGTTTTGGCAAATTCATCGGCTAATGCTTGGAGCGGAACACCCGATCAAACAAGCGGAAGTTTGAATTTCAATGGCGACGATGCCGTGGAACTCTACAACACCGCCACCGGACAAGCCGTGGATATTATCGGTAAAATCGGAGAAGACCCGGGTTCTCAGTGGGGAAGCGGAGTAACTTCAACCAGAGATAATACGCTTGTAAGAAAATCTAGTGTAACAACAGGTGATACCAATGGTTCGGATGCTTTTGACCCGGCCGTGGAATGGGATGGTTATGCACAAGATGATGTTTCGCATCTCGGTTCGCATACCATGACTTGCGGTCCCTGTTCCGAACCCACCACCGACGCCACTTTTCATGCCAATTCGCCGCAAAACATTGCCACCACTTCGCTTACACTCAATTGGACCAATGGTGACGGTGATAACCGTATTGTGGTGATGCGCGAAGGAAGTCCGGTTACTTTCATTCCCACCGACGGAACCACATACACGGCCAACAGTGATTTCAGTGTGGCAACGGATGTAAGTGGCAACGGCGAAAAGGTGGTTTACAACGGAAGCGGTTCCACCGTGGATGTTACCGGCCTGACGCCGGGAACTTTGTACTACGCCGTCATTTATGAATACAATTGCTCGCCCGGCAATGAAGATTACTACACATCAGGCACACCAACCACCGACAGTTTTTATACCACGCCTGAAAAACCGGCCACCTTCACGGCCGATTGTGTGGGCGAAACAAGCATAGATTTGAGTTGGACGGCACCGGCCAGCGGAAATTTCGACGGCTATTTGGTGGTAGCCCGCGAAGGCGCCACGCCGCATTCGGTCAATTCCTTGGATCCCAATACCAATTTGGGCGAAAATTCCGATTTTTCGGCGGCACCCACCTATGGAAGCACTACGCCTTATTCACGAATTTTGTACAAAGGAACCGGAACCTCGGTAAGCATTACGGGACTGACCAACGGCACGTCATACACCTTCGAAGTTTTTGCCTATTCGGCCAACGGTACCCTCTATCGATATTCTTCGGGCAAACAACTCACGCAGACCATTGATTTGAACGATGTTACTTCGCCTACCACATCCGTAGCCAACCAACAGGTTACGGTCAGTTGGACCAATCCCGGCAGCGGATGTTTCGACGAAATCCTAGTCGTGGTCAACGAAACCGCCGGCATTGATTTTACGCCTTCGGGCGACGGTTCGGCTTATACGGCCAACACGGTTTATTCCGGCCCCAATCAAGTGGTTTATAAAGGGACGGGAACCAATGTCACCGTAACCAACCTGACCAACGGAACCACTTATTACTTTGAGATTTTTGTCCGCCAAGGCACGGATTGGTCCGCAGGTGTGGAAGTGAGTGCGGTTCCGCAAGACATTACCATTTTGGAACCCGGCGATTTGGCTATTCTGGCTGTTAATACGGATATTGATAATGACCCGGGTTCGAATGGAAACGGTTCCGGCGATCAAATTGCCTTTGTATGTTTCAAAGACATCAAGCCCGGCACCAAAATATTCCTTACCGATAACGGCTACGAGCGTGAAGTGGCCGGAAAATGGGGCAACACCGAAGGGGTTATTGCCATTACCCGAACCGGATCAATACTTTCAAAAGGCACCATCATTGTTTTGGAAACCAATGACCAAACCACCGGTAACATTTTGGACCCTTCGCATTTCGATGTTTATACCTGCGGTGCAATTGACAACAATTGGCAAAAGGAATTCATCGCCGGACAAGGCGGATTTAACCTGAACAACGACGACGATGTTTGGATTATGCAAGGTGGCGTTTGGGACAACGGCACAACAGGAAACCAAGACGCCACGTACAGCGGAAACGTTTTGTACGGATGGACCGAAAGCGGTTGGGACAACGGCGTGGGAAACGGAACAAACGGCACCAAATGGTCGAACCTTTACCCATTCTCCAAGTGCTTTACCACCGTGGCCCCAGCGGGTGGCGGAAAGGTGAAGTTCAACGACCCGGTCGATCCGGATTTCTCCACCACCACCAACGACAAATTGGATTGGATTGCTTTGATCAACAATGAAGCCAATTGGGATAACTATACAACCAATGCCGATTACGATAGTGGCGGTTACGATTATAAAAACAGCACTTCATGCCCTGCCATGACCATTGCCACTTCCACCCATAGTGCCGGCCTTTGGGAAGGAACCAACAACACCAACTGGTTCGATTGTTCCAACTGGGACAACCTGAAAGTGCCCGACGAAAATACCGACGTTACCATTTCGGGCTCGGCGGCCAATGAAGTTATTGTGGATGCAAGTGCACCGGATGCCAATTTGTATTCGCAAATCGCCAAGACCAATAATCTTAGCATTCAAAACGGAATTTGGGTGGAAGTAAATACCGATAATGACAATCTGGAAGTTCACGGTAACTTGACCATTGAAAGCGGTGGTTTGCTGGATTTAAGCGATGATAATAGTGGAACCGGTTCCGACGGCCACTTGTATTTGTATGGCCATTGGAACAACCAGGAAGGTTCCGGCGGACTGGACGGTGGCAACGGAACGGTGCATTTTGTAGGTTCCTCGACACAAACCATCACCACGGCCGACCCTTCGGGCGATGAGACCTTCCCGAATGTGGATTTGCAAAACGATTTCGACCTAAGCGTTTCGGGTAATTTGGTGATGACCGGAAACCTGAATATCGCTTCGGGTAAAACATTGGATATTACCGATGGAAAATATCTGAAAACCGGCGGAAACATCACCAACAACGGAAGTATTATCGTGCGCAACCACGGTGATTTGGTCCAAACCGACGACAATTCGAGTATTTCGGGTAGCGGAACATTCCGTATGGACAAAACCTCTTTGCCGCTCAATCACTACTACGATTATGTTTATTGGTCATCGCCCGTCAATTCCAATGCGCTGACTTTGGGAAGTATTCTCAGCAATGCCTGGCGCTATTATGCCTTTGATCCTTCCTTGCAGGTTCCGGGCATCAATCCCAATCCGGGTTGGGTGGCGCGTACGGCTTCCGACGTGTTTGTGGTGGGCAACGGCGTGGCCATTTCGGCACCCGTGAGCTATTCGGGCGGAAGTTTGGACGTAAGTTTCCAACACGCAAGCGACCCGTTCAACAACGGCCAAATCGATATTCCGGTTACGGTCAACGGAACAGGCGGTCAGAATAACGACGATTGGAATTTGCTGGGCAATCCTTATCCGTCGGCCGTGGATTTCGATTTATTTGCCAACGACAACGCCAACGTCCAGGGAAGCTATTATGCGTGGACAAACTGCGCCGGATTGGATGCCCAAGGCCATCATCAGGAAGCCGGATACACGTCCTATGCCGTAGGAACCGGCGGCACGGCCGCTTGTAGCGGTTCGGGACAAACATTGGGACGTTACATACCAACGGGTTTGGGCTTTATGATCGAAGCCCTGTCGGGCGGCACGGTTTCGTTCCACAATAGCCACCGCACCACCGGACACAACGATTATTTCATCAACCGCAATATGCCCGTCAACCGCATTTGGATTGATTTGCAAGCACAAAACGAAGGCATTTTCAGCCAAAACCTTATCGGCTTCATCGACGATGCCACCGACGGCCGCGACCGTTTGTACGATGCACGCCACATGCTAACGGGGTCGGCTTACCTCTATACCTGGACCACCGACAGCATCCGTTGCGTCATCCAAGGCCGCCGCGGATGGAACGGAAGCACACGCTTTGTTCCCGCCGGCATCTTTTCCACGGCCGACCGTCCGATGATGCTTCGCATCGACAGGGCCGAAGGCGTTTTGGACAGCATTCCCGTGTATGTGGAAGACCATCTGACGCAAACGGTGCACGATTTGCGTAGCGGGCCTTATCATTTCACTGCGCACGCCGGCGACAATCCCGACCGCTTTACGCTCATTTTCGGCCAACGCAATTTGAAGGCCGAAAATACGCTTACTACTGAAATTACGATAGGAAGCCGCGACGGTTTGTTCCGTATCACCAGTCCGTATCCCTTGGCCGAAATTCGTGTTTACGACATGTGGGGACGCGAAATCCGCCGGGTAAATGCGGCATCGGCGCGTGAAATGCTCATGGACTTACGCGACATTCCTTCGCAGGCCTTACTTATGCATATCCGCCTGGACGACGGACGCACCCTCGACCGCAAGGTTATGCGTTAGATTTGTTCCGGACGCTCCGCGAGCCCTTCGGTCTCGCTTCGCATGCTGCGGAGCCCTGACGGTCTCCTTGCAGGCCTCGGAACCCTTCGGTTTCCTCGGCGGCTTCGGCAGCCC
>WGAP01000080.1 GCA_015494775.1 Flavobacteriales bacterium
ATATTTTTGGCTTCGTTTTGCAAATATTCCAACTTATCCAAAACTTTGGCCGCAGCCGCCCGGTCGTATTTGGTTTTCAAAACCTTTCCCACATAAATCCAAGTGAGGTTCAACTTTTGCAATTCCATTTGTAATTCGTCGCTGGGGGCCTGTTCGATCAGTTCCACCAGGATGGAATTGAACGAATCCATACTTTCCTGGGCCTGCTTTTTATATTTTTCGTTGGAAGGATACAGGTTTTGCAGGATATAGTATTTGCCCATTTTTTGAGAAAGCGTACGCAATTCTTGTATCTGGGTGATAAAATCATCAATTCCGTTGATTTGGGCTCTACCGCTAAAAAAAGGAGCTATAACAAACAACATCAGTACAAACACTCGTTTCATTGCAACAAGATTTTGAATTTTTTTCATGGGTGTTTTCATTTTGCAAATGTATGATTTTTTTATTATTTTCATTAATATTTATTGTAAATACATATTTCTTAATAACCGGACCTCGTTTCCCTCGGCCGGTTTACCTTTTCGCAATCGTTGTCCTTGCAATACGGACAGATATAGCATCAGCTCGTCAATCTCCCCGGCTGTCATATAATCTTTGAAAGCCATCATCACCGTGCCTTTGCGGCCGTTGGTGATAATGTCCTTTACTTCCTCGTCGGTTTTGGCGTATTTCCAATAATCATCGGTAAGGTTGGGGCCCACAACTCCTTCGGCAAATTGGCCGTGACACGAAAAACATTTGGCCATAAAGGTTTTGCGTGCGCGGGTGAGTTTTTTCTCCTTTTCGGAATGAACCACATGCACCGGCCCGGCCAAATATATAGCACCGTCCTGCTCGATTACATTATCCAAAATTAACATGATAAATTCCTTTTTACCTGTTAAAACAGGGATGAGTATCCTTTTTTTGGCCTCGTCAAAAAGCACATTCACCATTTGCATCCGCGAAGGATCGCCCAAGGTTTTCAATTTGTCCAAAGCATTCAAAATGGATGTGGAAATCAATTGCTTCACATCATCCTTGGCTTTGGGATCAATGGCCGTAACCAACAGGTCGGCTTTTTGCGACTTGAAAAATTCGAAAATTTTCTGTCCGAAAGCATACTGTGCATCGCCGGCCGGCGCCTGGGCTTCGATACTTTCCAATCCCAGGGTTGCGATAAAAAAGAAAAGGTATAATTTTTTCATTGCTGATGATTTTCAAGGTTTATTTCGTCCAACAAGCGCGTTGCATGGCCCAATTTATCCATAATGAATAATATGTAACGCACATCCACCATAATGTTGCGGCAAATGGCCGGGTCATAGTACAAATCGCTCATGGTGCCTTCCCATACGCGGTCGAAATTCAAACCCACCAATTCGCCTTTGGCATTGAGCACCGGACTGCCCGAATTGCCGCCGGTGGTATGAGCCGTGCCCAAAAAGTTCACCGGAACCGTGCCGTTCACTTCCCATTTTCCGTAATCCTTATGCTCGTAAATATCCAACAATGCCTTAGGCAAGTCGAATTCATAATCGCCGGGAATATATTTTTCGATAACGCCATCCAAGGTGCTAAATGGTTCGTAATAAACCCCGTCGCGCGGTTCATATCCTTCGACCCGGCCGAATGATACGCGAAGCGTACCGTTGGCATCGGGCGCAAAATGCATGCGCGGAAAGGCCTGCATTTGCAGCCGGACATATTTTCGCATCAATGTTTGAACTTGTTCCATCCGCTTGTGATATTCGGGATTTATCTTTCCGTAAAACCCATTAATCAAAGCCCGTGCCATTTTGTATCCGCTATCGTTTTTTAAGGCATTTTCGAAATGCTTAAAATCGCCGCTTAACAGTTTTTTCATCTTGGCGGCATCGGTCAGGAAGGATTGATCCCAGGCCTTCACAATATCGTCGGCGGCTGTGCCGGACCATACTTCGGGCAAAAATCCCCGCGGCATTTTTTCCTTCAAAACATCGGTCATGGCGGCAAACAACGCCTTGTTGACCCGCCGGTCGCCCTTTTGGAAATCGGCTTCCATGCTGCGGGCCGTTTTGGCGGCTTCGCGTTCGAAGGCATCCGCACCTCCTTTTTGCAAACCGCGTTCCATCTCATAAACGGCAAAAGCCCGTTGCATCCACGGATTGTTCAAATATCCGGCTTCGATAAACACATTGCGGGCTATTTCCACGGGCTCCAAATCGCGGAAAGTGTTTTCCAAGGCCGTTTTTACTTCCCTATATTCGTCCGCCTTGCCTTGTTTGGCCAATTCCTTTTCGGTCAGTTGTTCCCAATATTCCTTGTTGGCCAAGGCATCACTGCGCCGTATGCCCAGGTTTTCGCCTTTCCATTTTTTCCAGTAATTGGCAATGCGTGCATAAAGGGCCGTGTATTTCAATTTGATGGTGTCGTTGGTGTGCATAAATCCGTCCATCACCCTCAAAGCCCGTTCCCTGATACCGATGCGCACCGGATTGATGCGCCCGGTGATTTGACGCACCCGGAAGGCCGGCAAATATTCCCGCGTCCGGCCCGGAAATCCGTAAACGATAATCAAATCCCTGCGGGATACGCCTTCGGTGCTTACTTGAAAATATTTTTCCGGATGATAGGGCACATTGTCTTTGCTGTATTCGGCCGGACGGTTATTCCTGTCGGCATAGATGCGGAACAGGGAAAAATCGCCCGAATGCCGCGGCCACATCCAATTGTCGGTGTCGGCACCGAATTTACCGATGGCCGAAGGCGGCGCTCCCACCAAGCGGATGTCCTTGTAGGTTTCGGTAACGTAGGCATAGTATTTATTCCCGTAAAATGCCGGCTTGACCGTTATTTCCTGCCAGGATTTTTTGGGCAATGTGCGTTTGAGCCGGTTAATGTTTTTGTCGATGTGCGATTGTCGGCTTGCTTCGTCCATATCGTCCGAAACGCCTTGGAGCACCTTGTCAGTAACGTCGTAAATGGCACGCACAAAAGTTACGTACATCCCGGGGTTGGGCAATTCGTCGTCCAAAGTGCCGGCCCAAAAACCGTCCTTTACATAATTATGTTCCAAAGTGGAATGACTTTGAATGGCGCCGTAGCCGCAATGATGATTGGTAAGCAATAATCCTTGACCCGAAATAAGCCCGGCCGTACATCCGCCGTTGAATTGTACCACGGCATCGTTCAACGAAGGTTTTTGCGCATCGAACAAATCCACGGCTTTCATCTGTGCGCCGCTCTCTTGCAGTTGGTAATAATAATCCCGGGTGTCCGAAGGCACCCACATACGGATTTGCTGCGCAGGCAACTCCGCCCACCATAAGTATAAGGCAATAAATGCCGTGAATTTTACGGGTATGCTAAATATTTTTCTCATCATCTCGTTCAAAAATAGAAATATTTCAAATATACGCATTACAAAGAAAACATAAATTTTTAAATTGCACGGAAAAAATCATTTTTTATGCCCGCTCATAACCCCTTGGTGACCAATGATATTGTTTTATTCGGTATGTTGGCCGGACTTTTAGCCCTGATTTTTTACACGGCGGGCTCCCGCAATTCTTTCTGGCAAAAATTTTACCGGATTGTTCCCGCCTTGTTTTTGGCCTATATGCTGCCGGCCGTATTGCGCGCCCTGGGCATCGTCGGCGAAACATGGACTGCGGTTGAAGGCGGCGAAACGGTTGTCCGGCACTCGCATCTTTACCACATAGCCACGCGCCTGCTTCTGCCTTCGGCCCTTATCCTGATGACGTTGAGCATCGATTTGAAGGCCGTTTTCAACCTGGGATGGCGGGCTTTGCTGATGTTTTTTACGGGCACGGTGGGCATTATGTTGGGCGGCCCTTTGGCCCTGGCCCTTACAGGGCTAATGTTTCCCGAATTGCTCCACGCATCGGGCAACGACGCCACTTGGCGCGGCTTGGCCACATTGGCGGGCAGTTGGATCGGCGGCGGCGCCAACCAAACGGCCATGCTCGAAATTTTTCACTACAACAAAGCCCTCTACGGCGGCATGTTGCTCACCGACATTGTGGTGGCCAACCTGTGGATGGCCACTTTGCTGTTCGGTATCAAATACGCTCCCCGCATCGACCGGTGGCTGCGTGCCGACACTTCGTCCATCGACGAACTCGTCCGTAAAACCGAAGCATTCGCCCGCGAAAATAACCGCATTCCCGGACTGCGCGACTATATGATTATGCTGGGCGTAACCCTGTTTGCCGTAGCGCTTTCGTTGGTAGCTTCGCAAGGCATTGCAGGGTATCTCAAAGCCCATGTGCCGGCCATTGCCGACCATAAATCTTTTCTCTCGTCACTGGGTTCGCCTTTTTTCTGGCTTATCGGCTTGGCCACCTTGGCCGGAATCGGCTTTTCGTTTACGCCATTACGCAAATTGGAAGGCGTGGGCGCTTCCAAAATCGGCAGTGTGTTTATTTATTTTCTGGTGGCCGTTATCGGCATGAAAATCGATTTGAACAAAATATTGGAATATCCCGAACTCATCCTGTTGGGCCTGATTTGGATGGCCTTTCATGCCGCGCTACTTGTTATGGTAGCCAAGTGGACGCGTTCGCCTTACTTTTTTATGGCCGTGGGCAGTCAGGCCAATGTGGGCGGCGCCGCTTCGGCACCCATTGTGGCATCGGCTTTTCATCCGGCATTGGCCGGCGTGGGCGCATTGTTGGCCATTCTGGGTTATATTGTGGGCACCGTGGGCGCCATGGCTTCGGCATGGCTTATGGCTTGGATAACGGAAATAATGAAGTAAATTTGTGGCCCGAGTGTTTAAAATCCCGTTTTGCATGAAAAAATTTCGCGTTTCGCTCCCCGCCCTATTGATTTTGTCCGCCTATATGCTGCTTTCGTGTTCGGGCGGCGCCCAGGACGGCCCCGGCTTGGATGTGCGCATCATCGGGTTGGACAAGGGAACGGTTTACCTCAAAGGTTTTGAAAACGACACGACTCTGCATGTATTGGATTCGGCCAAGGTCAAAGGGCAAGCCCATATCCGTTTTGACCTGCGCCGGATTCCGCCCCAATTGCTTATGCTCGAAGTTAAGGAACGGCCGGGCGAATACCTGATGTTCTTTTCGGACGATACCGCCATGCAAATCACCACCGAACTGGACCGTTTCGGCTATGCCAAGCGTATCCGGGGCGGAATCAACGTGCGGCTGTGGCAACAATACAAGGACATGCTCCTGCAATACAACAGCCATAAACTCGACCTGGTGAAGGCGCGGTTTGCGGCCTATCAAAAACGCGACACGGCCGCCCTGGATTCCATCAACCGGCGGCTGCAATCCATTGAACGGCGCCGCAAACTCTTTGCCTACAATTTTGCCATGAGCAAACCCTACGCGCCCGTGCGCGCCTACGTGGCCTATACCGAATTTCGCCACAATCCCGCGGCCTTGGACAGCATTTACCACGGCTGGAACAACCCCGCCGGCATCTATGCCCGTCAAATCCGCCGACTGCTCGACAGCATCAAACGGCCGTAAGTATGTTTACGCCCCGCAAACTCAACCGCTTTTTGATGACGCACATTCCGGTGGCGTGGATCGCGGGTATTCGCGTAGCCAAGCTGACGGACGAAGTATGCGAACTGCAACTCCGCCACCGTTGGATCAACCAAAATCCTTTCGGTTCGGTGTATTTTGCCGTGTTGGCGGCGGGCGGTGAATTGGCCACGGGCATTCCGTTGTTTCGCGAAGTAAAGGCGGCCAAACGCCCCGTATCGATGCTGGTGACGGAACAGCAAGCCCGCTTTCTGAAAAAAGCCCGCGGACGTGTCCGCTTCGTTTTCAATGACATGGACATTATCCGGCAAAACCTGCAAGAAGCCCTTGACAACGGCACGGCACGGGTGTTTACGCTTACATCCCGCGCGCTGGACGAACAGGGCCAAACCTTGGCCGAATTCCGTTTCCAATGGTCGATAAAACCTAAACACAATGTTTAGGATAATAATTATTAATTTTGAATTTTGAATTTTGAATTGATTTTCAATGAGTTAGGGCTATTATAGCGTAAATCGAGGCAAAGGGATACGGAACTGTTGCGTAACGAAAAAAAATCGCTTTGTCGGTGTCTCCCGCCCCCGACGGAGCAGTCATAAATCGGCGTTTGATTGTTCGACGTTCATTATTCAAGCGTGATTTATCGCGCGGAAAAGGCCGGCGCCTGAGTGCTGCGCCGAAGGGGCAGTGTATCGAAGGCACCGGTATCCAACACGGTCGCTTCGATACAATTTTTGCTTCGCAAAAATCACTCAATGACCTACAAAACAGGCGCCTGAGTGCTGCGAACGTAGTGAGCAGTGTATCGAAGGCACCGGCATTCAGCACGGTCGCTTCGATACAATTTTTGCTTCGCAAAAATCACTCAATGACCTACAAAACAGGCGGCTGAGTGCTGCGAACGTAGTGAGCAGTGTATCGAAGCCCCGGCCGTCCGGTCATTTCGATACAATTTTTGCTTCGCAAAAATCACTCAATGACCTACAAAACAGGCGCCTGAGTGCTGCGAACGCAGTGAGCAGTGTATCGAAGCCCCGGCCGTCCGGTCATTTCGATACAATTTTTGCTTCGCAAAATCACTCAA
>WGAP01000081.1 GCA_015494775.1 Flavobacteriales bacterium
ATGCGTCCGGTCGGGATAGCGGGCCGGCTTGCCATTGACGTAGAGAATGCCCTGTTTGACCTGAATCGTATCGCCCGGAAGCCCCACGCAACGTTTGACATAGTTGGATTTTTTGTCGATGGGTTTGCGAATTTTCCGGTGCGAAACTTTGAAAAATTGTTCCACCGTGTCGGCCGGCCAGTTGAACACTACAAGATCGTAGCGTTTGACCTTTTGGAAGCCGGGCAGGCGCAAATAGGGAAACTGCGGCCATTTAAGGTAGGAACGGACTTTGATGACCGGAATGGTATCGTGCAGCATGGGCACTTGAAGCGTAGTCATGGGCACGCGCGGGCCGTAATGCAATTTGCTGACAAACAGATAATCGCCCACCAACAGGGTGTTTTCCAAGGACGAAGTGGGTATCTGAAAGGGCTGAAAGGCAAAGGTATGCACCAAAGTGGCCGCCGTAACGGCAAATACGATTATGCCCAGAATGGTTTCCTTGCCGTCGTGTTCAGGATTATAAGTCAATTCGTCCGCTTCGGTCCAATTAAGGTAAACAAGGTATAGGCCCAATGTGAGCAACACCAGCCATTTGTCGCGTGCTGTGTTTTTGCCGAACACTTCCAACACCTGAAACCAATAGGTGGGAATCATCAGCAGGTTGACCACCGGAATCATCAAAAGAAGCATCCACCACCAGGGCCGGTTGATAATGCGCGTGAGCACATACAGGTTATACACCGGCACCAGGGCCGCCCAACGCGGATAGCCCGCACGCCGGTAAAAATTGCAATACATCAAATAATGAAAAACGTTGGCTATCAGAAAGGCATAAAACCATTGCATCCAAGTCATAAGGCGCAGAATTTGAACGAAAAGCTTGCAAGGGCGAAGTTAAGCATTTTTGGCGTGATGATACGGACTAGGGATTTTAGGGCGCCCGGCCGCACGCGTTCTTGCAAGCCGCGTTGCTTCACTTTCGTTTGCACCGCGGCGCAATCACGCGGCGCCCGCCGGGCTGTCCGCTCAAATGCGCGGGCGGCCCGCTCTTGCCCTGGAAGCGTGGCGGGCGTGGCTCCCTGCTGGTCGCCCCGCCGCCACGGCAGGCCTGCGGCGCGCCGCCCGCACATAACCGCTCCCATCCCTGGCGCGGATTTAGTTTTGAGTTATGAGTTCTTAGTTTTGAGTTGGTTTTTATCAAAGCGAACTGCATGAATGGCCGGTGCCTTCGATACACTGCGCCTTCGGCGCAGCACTCAGGCACCTGTTTTGGTGGTCGCTGAGTGATTTTTGCGTAGCAAAAATTGTATCGAAATGACCGGCCGGCCGGGGCTTCGATACACTGCTCACTAGGTTCGCAGCACTCAGCCGCCGGCCTTTCCCTGCCTCAGCAGCCGGATCTCCCAAATTTATTTTTGAAAATAAAAAATCGCCCGAAGGGCGAATGTGTCTGAACGGTTTGGCTATGCGTAGTGCGGTTTTTTGAAACAGTTATTTTTCAATCTACACTAAATTATATTTATAGTTAAATCGTTCATATTTTGTACTTTGCCCGCATTACTTATAGCCATTGTTGTAAGCCGTTTTTCTTTAAATAATCATTATGACTTCTAAAAATAGAATCTGCTAATCTAGTTCCAGTAGAAACTAATTTTGCTAATACACGTAGTTGTTCTTTGCTTGCAATATTCTCTGTTGGATGAGGATAATTTATAGCGTGATCTATTTCACCCCATATTTCTTCGAAAAGTGTTCTTACTTGGATTTCACAACTAACAGGGTTAGGATTATTGGGTGTAATTACATAATGAACACTTGTATAATATGTTTCTCTTAACTCCGTTTCAATTTTTAATTTATCATACATTTTTTTAGATTCTGGATCCCAAGTATATGCTTTAGGTGGTTCAACAAAAGCCCAATCTCCGGACTCTATTTTTTTTGTTATTTCTTCATTTATTATAGGAAATTGATCCTGATACAAATGAAGAACTCTTATACCAATTAAATCATTTATTTCTCTAAACAGATTATCTTTTGTAACTACAACCCCTTTTTCCGCCTTTCTTTTGATTTTATCAATTAAATGATCTGGATCCTTAAATCTTGATTTTGTAGAGTGAATTATTGGAAAAGGATTTTTATTAAGAACAGGGTGGTTTTCAAAAAATTTTTCAATACCAGCTAAAAACTGTTCTAATTCAAATTTTTTTTCACTGTAAAAATTTATTATTTCCTGATATTCTTCTTTCATAATAATTCAATTCTTTTTATTAATGCTTGTGCAAAATCGTGGTATTTTTGTTTTGTTGCATAATATGTTTTCCTATTTCCGGAAATACTACTAAGAATACCAGGATTTTTTTCTATAGTAGGGCCTATATCTGGCACTTTCCATATTGGACATTTGTATTTTTGTGCCATACTTGGATATGTATTGTGGGTATGCATAACAGCAATACCCCCAATTGGTTCTGAAATTATTTCATCAGGTATATTTTCGCGATTTTCCTTCTTAATATATTCTTTAATAATGGAAGGGATTTGTTTTACATAATCATAATGTGCTTGTGATAAATTATATTCATTTAATCCTGCATAAGGGCGAGAGTTATAAATAGTATAACCAATAAACTGAACAAATTTTTCAGGAAATTTTTTTCGTTTTTCTGTTGAAATTAAGCTATAGATAATTTTAAATTCCTTTAACCACATATCTAGTGCATTCCCAATATTTCTAATACCATATAAACTAAACATATCTGGTTGTGCAGGAACAATAAAACCGTCAACTGTAGATATGATAGTTTTGTTTAAAATACCTAAACTAGGAGAAGTGTCAATGATGATATAATCATAATTATTCTTTTTAGAATAATCTTGACAAATATTTCTAATATTCGTAATTGTTCTAATAGAAAGATTATCTCCTTGATATGCCCCACTCCAACGTTCAGCAAGTTTATTTTCATACATATGAATTGATAATCTCCCTGGCAATAGATCTAATTTTTCTGATAATTTTCTAACAGGAGGTAATGTGGCAATATCACTTATTCCGTCTTCAACGGGTTTGAGTAAAAAATGAATACTTCTTGGTTGTTTAATTATTTCATCAAAATTACCTGCTGTTTTTTTAGCATTATCAAAATCATCTATATAAGGATCTTCTGTTTTCCATATTTCGTGTAGCTCTTCTTCATCAATTCCATTTATTGTAAGATTACACTGTGGGTCAAGATCTACTAAAAGAGTTTTATAACCTAACTCGTTTAAAGCATAACCCAAATGGAAAGCTAGAGTGGATTTTCCTACTCCCCCCTTATTGTTAAATAATGCTATTATTTTCATTTTTATTTATTTTATTTATTTCTCTGATTTTCATTATTAAATGGCTTACAACTTGTGTATATAAGTAACTCAATACTCATACTGCATTCATTTTGTTATGTATAGTTACTTTTTTCTCCCCAAATATAACAAAAATTTCCTTATCCTTTGTCATCTTTTGCGCCAGCGGGCGGAGTGGTTACGGGGCGCAGGGCGGCCGGTGCGGCGGCGCTTGCGCCGCCGGTTTTCCCGCCCGGCGGAGGCGACCCGAGGAAGCCCCACGCACGGGCGGGGCTGAGCGCCCGTAGGGCGCGAAGCCGAAAACCACCGGCCGGACAAGCCCCGTTTGAGCGGAGCACGCGGTGCCGTGTATCGCGTTAGCGATAACGGCAGGCGCCCTAACAAAAAAATCAATGGGCTTCGAGCCAGTTTTCGCCTTGGGAAATGTCGGCCGTGAGCGGGACGCGCAGTTCCACCACCTTTTCCATGGCTTCGCGCACGATTTGGCGCACGGGTTCCACCTGGTCGCGGGCCACATTGAGCACCAATTCGTCGTGCACCTGCAAGAGGATTTGGGCGTCGAGACCGGATTGGCGCAGCATGCGGTCGGCGCGGTTCATGGCCAGTTTGATAATGTCGGCCGCGCTGCCTTGCACGGGCGTGTTGATGGCGTTACGTTCGGCGGCACCACGCACCACGGCATTGCGCGAATGGATGTCGGGCAGGTAGCGGCGGCGGCCCATGATGGTTTCCACATAGCCGTGCTCGCGGGCAAACTCGATTTGGCTGTCCACAAAGGCGCGGAGCTTGGGGAAACTCGCAAAGTAGGCATCGATGATTTGCTTGGCTTCGGTGCGCGAAAGGCCGGTTTGCTGGCTCAGTCCGTGGGCCGAAACGCCGTAGATGATGCCGAAATTGACGGCCTTGGCGCGGGAACGTTGCTCACGGGTTACTTCTTCGGGTTTGACGCGGAAAATACGCGCTGCGGTGGTGCGGTGAATGTCTTCGCCGCGGCGGAAGGCATCGATCATATTTTCATCGCCGCTCAGGTGGGCCACCAGTCGGAGTTCGATTTGGGAGTAATCGGCCGAGAGGAGCAAATGCTTGTCGTCCGAAGGCACAAAGGCGGCACGTATCATCCGGCCGCGGGGCGTGCGTATGGGAATGTTTTGCAGGTTGGGTTCGGTGGAACTGAGCCGGCCGGTGGCGGCTACGGCCTGGTTGAAATGGGTATGAATGCGGCCCGTGCGGGGATGGATTTGCTTGGGCAGAGCGTCGATGTAGGTGTTTTTGAGCTTTTGCAGTTGGCGCCATTCCAGGATGCGGGCCACAATGGGATGGCGGTGTTTGTAGCGGCTGAGTGTTTCTTCCGAGGTGGAATATTGGCCGGTTTTGGTCTTTTTGGGCTTGGCGTCGATGCGGAGTTTTTCAAAAAGGATGCCGCCCAGTTGTTTGGGCGAAGCAATGTTGAAACTTCCGCCGGCCATTTCGTAGATTTCAGCTTCGAGCCGTGCAATGTCCCGGTCGATTTCGCGGGACAGGTTTTCCAGTGCGGACGTATCCAACCGGATGCCTTCCAATTCCATTCGGGCCAACACGCCGATAAGCGGCATTTCGATTTGGTCGTATAATTTGAACGCGCCGGTCTTTTCCAATTCGGCTTGGAATTTTCCGGCCAGGCCCATCACCGCATCGGTGCGGGCGGCCAGAATGTGGCGAACTTCGTCGGCGGTAGGTTCCTTTTTGCGGTCGGCCGAAGGGAGTGTGCGACCCAAATAACTGCTTGCCAACGTGCCGAGCGAATGACGCATATCGGGTTGAAGCAGGTAGTGCATAATCATGGTGTCCTGCAAGCGGGCCTGCGGTTCAATATTCCGGTGCATCAGGTATTTGACCGTTTCTTTGAGGTCATGCCCGACGAGGGTTTTGCTCCGGTCTTCCCACACGGGACGGAAAAAGAGCAAAATATCGCGGTCGGCAGCCGGCGGCACCAAATGCACCAATCCGGGCGTGAGGGAAAAGGCCAGGTATTGCAACGGCCGGTCAAAATCGAAGCGGAAAGGATAAACGCCCACGGCCACTTGCGGGGCTTGCTTCAATTTTTCCAATAGCAAATCCAAGCCCTTGCCCGTATCGACCGTTTGGTAGAGCAACTCCTGTCCCGTGGCAACGGGTGCCGCGGCTTCGGGATGTGCGTCAAAGAGCGAATACTGCGTTCCGGCGGTTTGGGCGGGTTCGGGTGCCGGTGCGCCGAAAAGTTCGCGGAACTGTTCGGCCAAGCGGCGGAATTCCAATTCCTTGAAAACGGCTTCGGTGGCCGGAATGTCCGGCTTGCTCATGTGGAAATCGTCTTCGTGAAATTCCACGGGTGCATCGGTGTGGATGGTAACCAATTGCTTGGACAGCAAGGCCTGCTCACGGGCATTTTCCACCTTTTCGCGCATTTTGCCTTTGAGCGCTTGGGTGTTGTTCAAAAGGTTTTCCAAACTGCCGAATTGCGCAATGAATTTTTTGGCGGTTTTTTCGCCCACGCCAGGAATGCCGGGCACATTATCCACACTATCGCCCGTCATGGCCAGGAAATCAATCACCTGTTCGGGGCGTTCCACGCCGAATTTTTCCTTGACCTTGTCAATATCCCAAATTTCGTATCCGCCGGCGGACGAAGGGCGGTAAATTTTTATCCTGTCGCTGACGATTTGGCCGAAATCCTTGTCGGCGGTTACGATGAACACTTCGTAACCTTTGGCGGCGGCTTTGCGCGCCAGGGTGCCGATAAGGTCGTCGGCTTCCCAACCTTCTTTTTCCAGCACGGGGATGTGCATGGTGTCCAATATTTGCTTGATGTAAGGCACGGCCAGTTCGATGGCTTCGGGCTGTTCGAGCCGGTTGGCTTTGTAGTCTTCGAACAGGGCTTCGCGCATTTCGGAACCGCCTTTGTCGAAAACCACGGCCAGGAGTTCGGGTTTTTCGCGGCGAATAATATCGAGCAGCGTATTGACAAAGCCGTAAACGGCCGAGGTGTTCATGCCCTTGGAATTGATGCGCGGATTGCGGATAAAGGCATAATAGCCGCGGTAAATCAACGCGTAGGCGTCCAGCAGGAAAAGCCGTTTGCCGTTGGTGGGAGCCATGCGATCAGCGGATTTTGAAGTTTTGAATTTTCTTGGAATACGTGTCGAAGAGTTCCTTGTCGTAGTCTTGCAGGATGCGTAAGGTGTTTTCCAGTTTCATCATTTTGTCTTCGGGGTCGCGGCCCATTTCGCGCAATTGGCGGTGCGACATATTGTTGTAGTAGCGCAAATATTCCAAATAATGCTCCATCGCCTGACGGGCCAATTGCCGTGCTTTTTCCTTTTCGCCCAGCCGGTAATACAGCGCTATACCGTCCCAGGTGGAATAGTAGTAGCCGGTGTATTTGACGGGTAATTTGTCGGTGATAATATCCAGGATTTCCTTGGCACGCGTAGTGTCGCCCTTGACGAGTAAGCTGTCGGCCAGGCGGTAGAATGCCCGGCGGTAAATCAAAGAGTTGCGGCGGGTTTCGGGGTCAAGGTAGATGCCTTTGTTCAGGTTTCGGAAAGTGATTTTTTTCAAATTGCGATACATGGTGTCCACATCGATACGTCCCAGGTCGTAGCCGTTGGTTTTGGTGCGGATGGGCACCAGTTTGTAGGCCAATCCGTCCAGTTGGAGGTAATCCTTGGCCCAGAGGTAGTCGGCATCGTTGAAGTTACCGCCGCTAAAATAGATGGGACGTTTCCAGTCGTTATGGGCCAAGAGGTCGAGCATGGCCAAATGGGACTTATAAAGCGTTTGGCCTTTCAAATCCAGGATAATATGGTCCACGATTTTGGCGCTGTCCTTTGGAGCTACGATGCCATAGCGCAGCACGTTTTCCTTGTTGACGGGCACGCGCACATAGCGGGTGGGATAAATATAAACCTTTTGGCCGTTGTTGGGATTGATAAAATAGGAGCCCATTTGTCCTTGGGTTACTTCCTTGTCGCTCAGCACGATGTCGAGGAATTTTTTGATATCGAGTGTGTCTTTGGTGAGCGGTTGGTAGATGATATAATCCCGCGTTCCATACACATATTTTTTGTGCGGCATGGTAATGGGAAGGCCTTCGGCCTTGTAGGTTTTATTCTTCATTTGGTCGATATACCAGTCGGTGCCCAGCAAGCTGGTATTGGAAACCTTGACATCGGTGCGATAACCTTCTACTTCCTGGGCATACCAGAGCGGGAAAGTGTCGTTGTCGCCCACGGTAAAGATGACGCCGTTTTTTTGCACGCTGCCCAGGTAGGCCTTGGCCATTTCGGTGGATGAATATTTATGGCTGCGGTCGTGGTCGTGCCAGTTTTCCTTGGCCAAAAGTACGGGCACGGCAAAGAAACTCAATAAGTTTACGAGTAAAGCCAGGATTTTAGGATCTAGTTTTATTTTGTCCTTCAACCAATCGTAAAGGGCATATACGCCCATGCCAATCCAAATGGTAAAGGTGTAGAACGACAATACCACCGAATAATCCCGTTCGCGGGGTTCGAAAGCACGCACATTGGTGTAGAAAATCACCGCAATGCCCGTAAACACGAACAGGACAAGAACGGCATAAAAGGTTTTCCAATCGCGTTTGTAGTGATAAAACATTCCGAGCAGGCCCAAAATCAAAGGAAGGAAATAATAAACGTTGCGTGACGGATTGTTGCGGTAATCCGAGGGTAAATCCTTTTGCGGAATACGCAAATTGTCGATAAACGGAATACCGCTGATCCAACGTCCGTGGTTGTCCAAATGCCCTTGGATGTCGTCTTGGCGTCCTACGAAATTCCATAGGAAATAGCGCCAATACATATAGTTGAGTTGGTATTTGACAAAAAATATCAGGTTGTCCAGCAAACTGGGTTTGCGTTTGTTGCCGGGGCGGTAGCCCATAATGTGGTTATAATTTTCGGCACTGGCGGGATCCCACATCCTGGGGAGCAGACCTTTTTGGGTGCGCGAGAGGTTTTGCTTGGCTTTCTTGTAATTGTTGACAATCACATATTTGCCGTGGACGGTATCTTTTTCGTATTTGGGTTTGTCGTCCTTGTAGGGTTGTTCGGCATCCAAATCGTAGTAGTAGGCCGTGTAGTAAGGCCCGTAGAACAGATAGGTTTCGCCGTATTGTTCGCGGTTGTAGTAGGCCAGGAGTTCACGCGCACTGGCCGGATTGTTTTCGTTGATGGGCGGGTGGGCGTTGGAGCGCACCGGAAGCATAATCCAGGACGAAAAACCGATAAGCAGGTAGAGGAATGACAGGGTAATCACTTCCACAAGGCCCATTTCTCGGCGGCGGGCGTAGCGAAGCACGCGGTAAAAGACGTAGGCCAAAATCAAAGCGGCGATAAGCGTGCCCGTGTGGAAGGGGAGATGAAAATTGTTGATAAAAAATATTTCCAAATAGGCAAAATATTTCAATACCGAAGGCATCAAGACCTTGAAGATAATCACCAAAATCAACACCACAATCAGGTTGGCCCAGATAAATTGCTTCCAGGTGGGTTTGGGATATTTCTTGAAGAAGTATAACAAACCGATGGAGGGAATGGTCAGGAGGGCAAGAAAGTGCACACCGAAGGAAAGCCCGAGGACAAAACTGATGAGGACCAACCATTTGCCTGCCCGCGGACGGTCGATGTGGCGTGCCCATTTAAGTCCGAGCCAAAAGAGCAGGGCGGTAAGGAAGGCCGCCGGGCCGTAAACTTCGGCTTCCACGGCCGAGAACCAAAAACTGTCCAAAAACGTAAGCGTAAGTCCGGCAATCACGCCGCTGCCGATAAGGGCGATGCTTTGGGCGGGCGTGGGTTTGTAGTCGTCGGGTTTGTAGTAGGTGAGTAATTCGATAACCGTCAGGTAAATGAATAATACGGCCAAGGCACTGGTTAAGCTCGATACCAGGTTGATAAAATAGGCCACGTGGTATTTGTCGGGCGAAAAGAAGGAAAAAATAGCGCCTACCATTTGATAGAGCGGAGCGCCCGGTGGGTGGCCGATTTGGAGTTTGTAGGACGTGGAAATAAACTCGCCCGCATCCCAAAAACTCATGGTGGGTTCGGCCGTAAGGGCATAAACGATAAAAGCCGTCAGGAATACCAGAATGCCGAACAGGCGTTTGACAAAGCGAAAATCATTGAATTTATTCATAAACGAATCTTTTAGCCGGTGAGATTAAGGTTTTACAAATTTAGCGTTTTATTCGGTTGCTAAAATGGTGTTACGGGGGATAAACGAAAGGCGAGCCCGAAAATTTTGTGGAATGAAAATCGAAAAAACGGATTTTCCTGCATATTTTATTGAAATAATCGGCAAAAGGGGGAAAAATATATTGAAGGCGCAGAGTATCGAAGCCCCGGCCGGCCGGTCATTTCGATACAATTTTTGCTTCGCAAAAATCACTCAATGACCTACAAACAAGTGCCTGAGTGCCGGTCGCTTTGATAAAATCAACTCAAAACTAAGAACTCAATATTCATAACTAAATCCGCGCCAGGGATGGGAGCGGTATGAGCCGCCGGCGGTGCCGATGGTTTTCCGCCCGGCGGAGGCGCCCGAAGGAAGCCCCACGCACGGGCGCGCGCCCGCGCAAAACCACGGCATCCGCCAAGGCGAATATGAGCGGACAGCCCGGTGGGCGCCCGGCGTTGCAGCAAGTATAAAACATTCACACCAAGTCTTGTTCTTTTTGCCGATAACGGCATTGGCCATCCTTGCCATAGCTACGGCTATGCCTTCGGATTGCCGGCTTTGTTCTCGACAAAAATAACTTCGACTTATCCGACATTTATGCTTGCTGCAACGCGTGAGGAACGGCCGATGCGAAAGCGCTCCGCCGCTTGAAGCAGCGGCCGTGGCCCCGCCGCGGCGCCGAAGGCGCCGGCGAATTGCCAAAGGCAAGTCGCGCGGGCATTCGCCCGCCGGCGGGGCCCCGAACGCGGGCGCCCAGGCGCCCAAAAAAGGAATATAATTGAACCGGAAAACGTTTAAAGATGCTGCCGGATGTAGGTCATTACTTCATCGGTCAGTTCGCGGGCCGTGTAGCCGGTGATGTCCCACCAACGGATGTGGGGGTTGCGGCGGAACCAGGTCAGTTGGCGCTTGGCGTAGCGGCGGGTGTTTTTCTTGATTTCGGCAATGACCTGTTGGCGCGTGGTGCGTCCTTCGAAGTAGGGAAACCATTCGCGATAACCCACGGTTTGCAGGGCGGGGAGATGACGCAGGGGATAGAGGCGGCGGACTTCGTCTTCCAAGCCGCGGGCAATCATTCGGTCGGTGCGCTGTTCGATGCGCCGGTAGAGTAAGGAGCGTGGCGCTTCGAGCCCGATCCATAAGGAGCGGAAAGGTCGCAGGGCGGGTTTGCCCGTCCGAAAGGCGCTAAACGGACGGCCGGTGTATCGTATCACTTCCAAGGCGCGAATGATGCGCCGGGGATTTTGACGATCGACCTGCGCGTAATAGACGGGGTCACTTTGGCGGAGTTCGTCCAAAAGGGCGGGGAGACCTTGGTTTTGAAGCGTTTGTTCGAGTTCAGCCCGGATGTTTGCGGGAACATCGGGCATTTCGTCCAACCCTTCGTTGACCGCCCGGAAATACAAGCCCGTTCCGCCGGTCATAATCACGGCCGGGTGATTCGGGAAAAGTTTTTGGAGCACTTCCAGGGCTTCGCGTTCGAAATCCTTCACCGTGTAGGGCCGGTGAACACTACGGTGTTGGAGCAAATGATGGGGAATGCCTTGGCGTTCGTCGTCATCGGGAACGGCCGTGCCGATGTGCATTTCGCGATACACCTGACGAGAATCGGCCGAGATGATTTCCGTGTTCAGGCGGCGGGCCAATTCCACGGCCAGGGCCGTTTTGCCTACGGCAGTGGGGCCCATGAGGTTAATCAACAGGGGTTCCATTGAGCTTTTGCACTTTGCGGAATTTGCCTTTTTCCCAATGGCGCATCACCATCAGCCGGCCGTAGGGGCAGTCGTCCAGCGGAATAAGCCGTTTGTGCAGCGCATCGAAATCGGTGGCCTGCCATTCCAAATCGATGTAGGCAAAACCTTCGAGCCGGCCGTTGCGTATCAGCAGCACGCTTTGTTCGTAGGCGCGGCGTCCGCGGTCGTAGAGAAGGGCATTGGGCAGGGGGAAATCCACTTTTTCGTTTACCGGGCGGTAGTCGGCATAGGGCGGAAGGTGGTGGCGGGCGATTTTCCGGGCCAAAATCCGGCCGAGGAAGCGCCCGGGGACGGCTTCGGTTTCGCTGCGATATATCAGCCGCATCAGTTCGGGATGCGTGGCCATCAGTTTTTCGGCTTTTTGTCGGGGGTTGTGAGCATAGCCCGCGTAGAGCAAGCGACCGTTACGGTCGTAGAGCATCAGCACGGCACGTTGGGTGCCTATGCGGTGGAGCAACCAATCCACGCGTTTGGATTGTTTGCGGGGCTTTTGGTTTTGGGGATAACGAATCAGGGAGCGGGTCAATTCCAGGCCCGGGTCTTTTTGGAGCAACACTTTGAGCACTTCGGCCGTGGCCAAGGCATCACCGAAGGCACGGTGCCGGTCAGTTACGGGAATGTGCAGGGTTTGGGTCAGGGTTTCCAATCCGTAGCCGTTGAGGCCGGGAATGAGGTGCTTGCTCAAATCGATGGTGTCCAGCACGGGCATTTCCAGCCGGTAACCCAAACGGGCGTATTCCTTGCGAAGCAAGCCGTAGTCGAAAGCGGCGTTGTGGGCCGTCAGTATGCAGCCGTCGAGCAGTTGGAGGATGCGTGCGGCCACCTGTTCGAATTTGGGCG
Source organism: Flavobacteriales bacterium (assembly GCA_015494775.1). GTDB lineage: Bacteria > Bacteroidota > Bacteroidia > Flavobacteriales > Flavobacteriaceae > JAADED01. The sequence continues at coordinate 12,141 of WGAP01000081.1, forward strand.
CGCGGGCCACCATTTTGGGCGTTATGCCGGTGAGCCGTTGCACGTAGCGGTCGGGTTTTTTCCCGGGGTTGACCAGCGTGGAAAAAGTGTCCGCGATTTGACCGCCATCCACAATGGCGATGCCGATTTCCATCAACCGGGTGCGCGAGGCGTTGCCGCCCGTGGCTTCGATGTCGATGACGGCAAACTTCAAGGGTGTTGGTTTTTGAGTATTTCCCGTTCGTCGGCTTCGGCCAGGCGGCGGGCAATCACCGGCCGCCATAGCGTTTTTTCCTTCCGCCTAGGCACAAAGGCACGGGCCAAGGGTTGAGGAACGGTTTCATCGTCGCGCAGATATTTGTTGGAACCGATGAGCACGCGGCGGCCATCGTCGTAGGCGGCTTGTTCTTTGGCGGCCGCTTGGTCGATTTTTCGTTGCAGGATGCCTTTGCGCAGATGTTGAACATAGCCGCCGGCCGCTTGGATTTGCCGGAACAAATCGGCTGTTTTGCGGCTTAATCGTTCGGCCGTTTTTTCCAGGAAATAACTGCCGTGATAGGCATCGGCATGCTTGGCAAAACTGGATTCGTGTCGTAGCAGCAGCAATTGATTCAAGGCGAGCCGCTGGCTGTCGTCGTTGCGGGCAAAAAGATAATCGTAGGGCAGGTTGATGATTTCGTCGGCGCCGCCCATTACGGCCGCCATCATTTCGAAGCCGGTTCGCAGCATATTCATATACGGATCGCGCAGGGTTTTGTTGCGCAAGGTGGGACGGATGCATATTTCCGGCTGCCTGTCGAAAAGTTGGTTCCACAGGTAGCGGAAAGCCCGGAGTTTGGCTATTTCGCCCAGGTAGCGCGTGCCCACGGCCAGGCAGGGATAGAGCCGGCCGGCGGGAATGCCTTGTTCGGCAAACCAGGCCGCTTGGGCCAATGCGTAGGCCGATTGTTGCACCATATCGGCGCCGGCATCGGCCAAATGGGCCGCATCGATTTCTGCGGCCGCATTGCCGTGTTTTTCCAAAAGTCGCAACAAGTTTTCCCGGTCGGTCTTTTGGTTGATTCGCCAATTGCCCGTGCGGGTCAAATTACCCAGGAGCGACAGACGCACACGGAAACCGCGCTCGGCCAAATCGAATACGGGTTCCCAGTTTCGGCCGCGAGGATGCCAAATCAAGGCGTCGCGGAAGTCGTTCAATTCCGCAGGAATCCGGTCGGCGGGTGCGGTAAAAAGGTGGATGTTTTCCGCGCCGTGTTGCTGCCGGAAACGTATTTCCCGGGCCTCGGGAATACGATCGAAACGCGTGCCGATACGAAATGCCGGCGTAGCCGGATGCTTGTGCGTTGCACGGAATTCGTCGCGGTGGTAAAAGGGGCGGATGTCGATTCCTTCGGGCGTGGGCGTAATCAATGTGGCGTAATCTGCGCCTTTGAGGTCGGCTTGGATTTTTTGCTTCCACCGTAGGGCATCCACCGGCGGAAAGAGATCGAACAGTTTTTCGTAGGTTTCCTTGCTCATCGTTGCAAACTGTCGGGGCGTTTTATCAGGTAAATGTCTTCGTTTTTCTTGCGCAGGTAGAAGATTTTGCGCGCATATTTTTCCAGGTAATCGTAGCGGTCGAAGTGTTGCAAGAGGTTTTGGTTTTCGCGGATTTCGCGGGCAAGCCGTTGGTTTTCGTCGCGCAGGTTACGAATTTCACGGCTGAGTTTCCGTTGGTAAAGCACCGAATCGTTGTCGAAAATCAGCAGAATAGTAATGCCGGTGATCACCAGCATCCACAGTATCCGTTTGGCATCGAACCAAGTCAGGATTTTGGTTTTAATTTCGTTCGCTTTGTTCATGGGTTTCGTTGCGCAGGTTGTGGTTAATCACGCTTTTGATGACTTCGATGGCGGTTTCGTTGCGCCGGTCGTTGGGGATGATGATGTCGGCGTAGGATTTGGTGGGTTCGATGAATTGCTCGTGCATGGGTTTGAGCGTGGTTTGGTAGCGGGTGAGCACTTCGTCCACCGTGCGTCCGCGTTCGGCGATGTCGCGACGGATACGGCGGATAAGCCGTTCGTCGGCATCGGCGTGGACAAATATTTTAAGGTCGAACAAATCGCGCAATCGCGGGTCGGCAAAGATGAGGATGCCTTCCACGATCATCACGCGTTTGGGATGGGTGAGGATGCTATCGCCGGTGCGGGTGTATTTGATAAAGGAATAAACCGGTTGCTCGACGGTTTGGCCGTTTTTGAGGCGGGTCAGATGTTCGTGGAGCAGGTCGAAATCGATGGCGCGCGGGTGGTCGAAGTTGAATTTGGCGCGTTCTTCGAGGGGCAGGTGGTCCAAGCTCACATAGTAGTTGTCTTGGGGGATAATGCCGATGTCGTCGGTG
>WGAP01000082.1 GCA_015494775.1 Flavobacteriales bacterium
ACGGAAAACAGGCCGATGATGAGGGTGGAAAAAAAGTAGGCCAAAAAACTTTCCCATTGGCCTTGGCGAATAAAATGCAAACTCTCGAACGTAAAGGTGGAAAAGGTGGTAAATCCGCCCAAAAAACCGATGAGTACAGCCGGTGCCCAGTTGGTATTAATCCAATGCCGTGAGATAAAAATGCCCGTTAAGAACCCGATGAAAAAACTTCCCAACACATTGGCCGAAAAGGTTCCGTAGGGCATCAACAAATCCGCACCGTTGAACCATTTTCCCAAATAATAGCGTGCGATGCTGCCGAAACCACCGCCCACGAATATCCATAGAATTTTACTCATCTTTGGAATTTTGATCGGCTACGGGCAGGTAAATGTACATTTTCCATTTGGAAGGATCTTTCGGATATCGGGTATGGCCCTCGACCATTTCCAAGTAATAGGGCCGGTCGGACAAAAATTGTTCGCCGGAAGCATCGAGCCGTTTAATCGCTTCGCGATAGGCCAGGGAAGAATACATATAATCTCCTCGCATTTCGAATTGCTTGTAACGGGCACGAGGAATATAGTAGGTTTGGTATTTGTCGGGAATGCTTACGGCCGTATCCTTGATCTGGACACCCACATAATATTCCAATGAATCTTTTTTGCGGGACGGAAAAACAACAATGGGTTTGGTTCCGCGCTTCAACAGATTGTTTTGCAAAGCATAAATCAACACATCGGGCAAGTCCCGATCCAATTGCTTGGCATAATCCATTCGATAAACAATGCCGTGAATAACCAAATATTTTTGAAGGGCGGGAATGGTGTCTTTGACCATGCGCAGCCGATACATTTTCTGCAAATCCGACATAAAAAGTTGAAAACGATTTATCACCGAATCCAATCTTTCGGACACTTCACGTCGAATGCGAAAATAACGCCAGCGGTTGAGAAAAGGAATTTTGGTCAAAAGGGAAATCCGGATCTTGGTGGATGAACTATCCGCCATGGAAAAGGCCCATTTCATATCCACATCATAATCATTGTTGACACACAATTCATATCCTACGTCATAAATCGGATTTTCGCTTGTTTTGCGAATACGAACAACGGTGCCGTCTTTTAGCGCAAAACGACGGAACTTGTAATACTTCCCGTCTTTGTTCAGGTGCAAGGTGGTGTCAGCTTGGTCCACCCAAGGCATAAATTTGTTAAGTTGGTCGATGGTATTTACATGGAAATAAAGCATACCCGGATTTCTTGGCAGGGTCATTTCCTTGTGAAGGGTAAATTTCCCGGGAATTAAAGCCAATCCGATCAACGCGCCGATGCTTGCCAGCAAAATGGCCATCAGCACGTAAATCAATTTCTTTTGTTCCGCGCACAGCTCGTGGTATTTTCGTCGCCAAGAAAACATTATTCCTTATCTTTATCCGGCCAAAGTTATAAAATTCATTTCAATATGAAACGAGCCGTAAAAACCTCGGGCGCGCCGGCTCCCATCGGGCCGTACAGCCAAGCGGTACAATGGGGAGATATGCTTTTTGTTTCGGGCCAAATCCCCGTGGACAAGGAAGGAAAAATCGAAACCGCCGACATCGAACGGGCTACCCGTTTGGTGATGGACAATATTTCCGCCATTTTGGAAGCGGCGGGGATGGGTATGCACAATGTACTCAAAGCCAGCATTTTCCTGCGCGATTTATCCGATTTCGGTACGGTAAACGAAGTTTACGGAAGCTATTTTACCGATGGCATTCCGCCGGCCCGCGAAACGGTGCAAGTGGCACGTTTGCCCAAGGATGTTCCGGTGGAGATTTCGGTGATAGCGGCCAAGGGATAATGGGGTTTGGGCGCCCGGCCGCTCGCGTTCGGGGCCCCGCCGGCGGGCGAATGCCCGCGCGACTTGCCTTCGGCAATTCGCCGGCGCCTTCGGCGCCGCGGCGGGGCCGAGGCCGCTGCTTCAATCGGCGGAGCGCTTTCGCATCGGCCGTTCCTCACGCGGCGCCCGCCGGGCTGTCCGCTCAAATGCGCAGTCGGCCCGCTCTTGCCCTGCAAGCGCGGCGAACATGGCTCCCCACTGGTCGCCCCGCCGCCTCGGCAGGCCTGCGGCGCGCCGACCGCGCATAACCGCTCCCATCCCTGGCGCGGATTTAGTTATGAATTTTGAGTTCTTAGTTTTGAGTTGATGTTTATCGTAGCGACTGGCACTCA
>WGAP01000083.1 GCA_015494775.1 Flavobacteriales bacterium
TCGGCCTGCACCGTTCCGCGCACTTTGGCAATGGTTTCGGCCTTGATTTTTTCATACACGTCGGGCGGCAGGATTTCGTCGCCCGTAACGCCCAACAGGAGCAGGCCGAGCCCGTCGTTGCCTTCGGGAAGTTCGCCGTGATAACGCGGACGTTCCAGGCCGCGGTCGTCGTATTTTTCTTTGAGTTTGGCTTCAACCAGGTGTTCCAAATGGTGTTCGCGGATATATTTTTCACATTGCTGGTCGATGGCGGCATTCATAAAAAAGGCCAACATCATGGGCGCCGGCCCGTTGATGGTCATGGACACCGAAGTTTTCGGGTCGGCCAGGTCGAAGCCCGAATACAGTTTTTTGGCATCGTCCAAACAGCAAACCGACACACCGGAGTTGCCGATTTTGCCGTAAATATCCGGCCGTTCGTCCGGGTCGTGGCCGTAGAGCGTAACGCTGTCGAAGGCCGTGGACAGCCGTTTGGCCGGCATGCCCAAGCTCACGTAATGAAACCGCCGGTTGGTGCGTTCGGGCGTGCCTTCGCCGGCAAACATGCGCGTAGGGTCTTCGCCCTTGCGCTTAAACGGATAAATACCCGCGGCATAGGGGAATTCGCCCGGTACGTTTTCTTTGAGTATCCACAGGAGCAAGTCGCCCCAAGCCGTGTAGCGCGGTAAAGAAACTTTGGGAATTTTCAGGTGGGCCAAGGTTTCGGTGTGGGTTTCCACTTCCACCGTACGGTTACGCACTTTGTAGCGGAAAACGGGTTCGCTGTATTTTTTAACGGTCTGGGGCCAATGCAGGATTTTTTCCCAGTTTTCGGGTTTCAATCCCTTGAAAATGTCGTCGAAGGCATCCAATAAGGCCCCGGCCAATTCCTTGGCTTTATCGTCCTTGATTTTTTGGAGCCAGTGCCGGTCGATGCCGTGCCGGTTCAATTCCGGTTTGCGGCCCGTAAGGGTTTCCAGGGTTTGGTAAATGCCGTAGAGTTGTTGGGCTATATCCGCTTGGCGTTTGGCTTCTTCGTGATAGCGCCGGTTGGTTTCCACGATTTCCGACAGGTAACGTACCCGTTTGGGCGGGATGATGAATTGCTTACGTTTATTTTCGTCGGAGGGCGTGTAGGAACTTTGGAAGCCGGCACCGGTTTTTTCGTTGATTTTTTCGATGAGGGCCATATACAGGCGGTTCACGCCCGGGTCGTTGAATTGCGAAGCAATGGTGCCGTAAACGGGCATATCTTCGGGCTTGCGGTCGAACAGTTTGTGGTTGCGTTGGTATTGTTTGCGCACGTCGCGCAGGGCGTCTTCGGCACCGCGTTTGTCGAACTTGTTGATGGCCACCAGGTCGGCAAAGTCGAGCATGTCGATTTTTTCCAACTGTGTGGCCGCACCGAATTCGGGCGTCATCACGTACAAACTCACGTCGGCATAATCGGTAATTTGCGTGTCGGATTGGCCGATGCCCGAGCTTTCGAGGATAATCAAATCGTATTCGGCGGCCTTGACCGTGGCCAAGGCGTCTTTGACCTTGGGCGAAATGGACACATTGCCCGAACGAGTGGCCATGGAGCGCATATACACATTGGGATGCGCTATGGCATTCATGCGGATACGGTCGCCCAACAGCGCGCCGCCGGTTTTTTTGCGCGTAGGATCGACCGAAATGATGGCTATGGTTTTTTCGGGAAAGTCGAACAGGAAACGGCGAATAATTTCATCGGTAAGCGAGGATTTGCCCGCGCCGCCGGTTCCGGTAATACCCAATACGGGCGTATGGTTTTGTTCGGCCAAGCGATGAATAGCGTCCAATAGTTCGCGATGCAATGCGGGAAAATTTTCCGCCGCCGATATGCTTTGGGCCACCAGCCGGTCGTCTTTTCCGGTCAGTTCATCGGCCGATTGGACATCGATATCTTTTCCCGTGGGGAAATCCGAACGGCGCAGCAGGTCGTTGATCATGCCTTGCAGGCCCATTTTGAGGCCGTCGTCGGGCATATAGATTTTTTCGATGCCGTACTCTTCCAATTCGCGGGCTTCTTCGGGCAGGATGGTGCCTCCGCCGCCGGCAAAAATCCGAATGTGGCCGGCGCCTTTTTCCCTGAGCAGGTCGTGCATATATTTCAGGAACTCCACATGTCCGCCCTGATAGGAAGTAACGGCAATGGCCTGCACGTCTTCCTGAATGGCGGCATCCACAATTTCGCGTACGCTGCGGTTGTGGCCCAGGTGGATTACCTCGGCACCGGTTTGTTGAATGATGCGCCGCATGATGTTGATGGCCGCATCGTGTCCGTCGAACAGCGAAGCGGCGGTGATGACGCGAATTTTATTTTCGGGCCGGTAGGGTTTTTCGGAATGGAAATGTTCTTGCGTATGTGCAGCCGTAACGGTATGGCTCATAAATTCGTTTTTTAGCTTGGCATAAAAGTTACGAATTTTCCGCCAAATCGTTTATGTTTTTTTGTGCGCTCCGGGAGCCGTCGGGGGCGCCGGCGCGGAGCGAAGCTCCGCGGCCGGCGGCGCAAAAAAAATTTTGGGTAAATGCTTTGATGCGTGATTTTACCGTAATTCACGCCCTAACCGAAAAATCCGCCGTTTTTTGCGCCGCCGGCTCCGCGCTGACGCGCGGGCCGGCGCCCCCTTGTCTCCCTCCGCGGCTTCACAAGCCTGCGCGCCTTGCAAGCGGCGGCGCTTGTCTTGTTTCGCGGGCCTCGGAACCCTTCGGTTTCCTCGGCGGCTCCGGGAACCTGCGGCTTCCGGGGGCCAACACCACAAGCCGCGCCTTGTTTCCCTTCGCACCTTCGGGAGCCGGCGCGCTCCGCCTATGGCTTCGCGCTTGTCTCCCTTCGGGCTTCGCAAGCCCTTCGGTCTTGCTCCGCTACAATTTTTATTGATGTATTCGCGCGATTTATCGCACGGGGAAAGGCCGGCGGCTGAGTGCTGCGAACGCAGTGAACAGTGTATCGAAGCCCCGGCCGGCCGGTCATTTCGATACAATTTTTGCTGCGCAAAAATCACTCAATGACCTCCCAAACAGGTGCCTGAGTGACGGTCGCTTCGATAAAAATCAACTCAAAACTTAAAACTAAAAACTCAAAACTAAATTTGCGCCAGGGATGGGAGCGGTATGAGCCGCCGGCGGTGCCGATGGTTTTCCGCCCGGCGGAGGCGCCCGGAGGAAGCCCCACGCACGGGCGGGCGCGGGCGCGCGACACGCGCGCCCGCGCAAAACCACGGCATCCGCCAAGGCGAATATAAGCGGACAGCCCGACGGCGCCGCGTGAACGCTGGCGGATGCGAAAGCGCTCCGCCGTCTTGAAGCAGCCGCCGTTGCGTGAACGCGTGCGCCGGGGCGCCCCGAAAATCCAATCATTTTTCA
>WGAP01000084.1 GCA_015494775.1 Flavobacteriales bacterium
TTTGCTTTCGGGCATTCCTTCGCTGCTGATGTATGCGGCGGCCGGACAAGTGGTTTGGCCTGCGGCCGTTTGGCTTGCCGCCGGCATGGGCGCCGGCTCGTTCCTGACCGCTTATTTTTCGGTCCGGTGGCCCGAACGGACGGTCAAATACCTTATTGCCGTATTGGTGCTGGTAATGGCGGCAAGGTTGTGGGTGAGTTCGTAGGGGGAGTTGATTTTGCTAATAACATATGAAATCTTTTGTGCAAGGAGTTGTTTTCATTTGGAACTCAAAAAATTATTTTTGGGTAAAATATGGATAAGATTTGGATATTCCATAAAAATATTATTATCTTTGTTTTGGATAAAATATGGGTAAAATATGGATAGGTATCTAAAAAAACTGAATTTCGATTTTCGGATAAATCAAAAGATATTAAATCTTATTGCTCGAATCGACTCATATAAAGGTAAATGGAACATCATCGAAGCACGGGAAAATAATTACCTTAAAGAATTAAGAAGAATCGCTACCATAGAGAGCATTGGTTCATCTACACGAATTGAAGGTGGAGCACTGACAGACCAAGAAATAAAAGAACTTTTAAACAATATTGAAATAACAAAACTTAAAACAAGAGATGAACAGGAAGTTGTCGGTTATTACGACACATTGGAACTGATTTACGAAAATTACGATAAAATACCATTATCGGAAAGCTACATAAAACAATTACACCAAAACTTGCTTAAATACAGCGAAAAAGACAGCAGACACAGAGGAAAATATAAATCACTTTCGAATAAAGTAGTCGCCAATTATCCGGGCGGTGTTCAAAAAGTGATTTTTAATACAACGGAAGTTTACTTGGTTGAAAGTGAAATGAATCATTTGATAAAATGGACTAATGAACAATTTGAAAAGGGTGAAATACATCCACTCATTATTATTGCGAATTTTATATACGAATTTTTATCAATCCATCCCTTTCAAGATGGTAATGGCCGGTTATCACGCTTATTAACAACACTTTTGCTCTTAAAACACAATTATTTATTCGTTCAATATGTGTCATTAGAAAATTTGATTGAAAAAACAAAAAAAGAATATTACGAGGCATTAATGGACGGACAAAAAAATAGGAATAACGAAAATGAGGAAATTTCAAAATGGGTTTTGTATTTTCTTGACAAACTGAGCATTTTAACTCAAAGACTTGAAGCAAAATATGATTTGTTTAAATCGAAGGGGGGTTATTTGAATGAGAGGCAAAAAGAACTAAAAAATTACCTGAAAAAAAACCAACCCTTGAAAATATCGGATTTTGCAAAAAGGTTTTCCGACATAAGCATCAACACATTAAAGAAAGACTTGCAATACATGAAAAAAGAACAAATAATCAGGAGTATAGGAAAGGGCAAAGGAACGGTGTATGTAATAAATGAGGAAGAATAATCTGCCGAAACACGGGGTTTTAATGTAACGGAAAGCTAACGAAACAAAATTCTTACCATCAACCCCACCCGCTCAATCCACAAATGCTTCCTTGATAACCGCTTTGATGCGGGTTATTTCGTCGGGCGTTAATTTCCCCAAAGCTTTGATAATCCGCCGCCGATCGATGGTGCGGATTTGGTCGATGGCGGCCCAACTTGTTTTGCCGCCGTATGTTATGCTCACCCGTGTCGGATATGCTTTGGAAGTGGAGGTGAGCGGAACAATGACCACCGTGCGTAAATATTTGTTCATTTCGTCGGGTGATACTATCACACAAGGCCGTGTTTTCCGGATTTCACTTCCTTGGGTCGGGTCAAGGTTTACCAGGACAATGTTGTATTGTTTCATCGTTATTCGTCCCAAATTTCGTCTTCAAAAACATCGTCGATCAATGGTTGATCATCGCCGTTTTCGTGCATTTGCTTGAAGGCCGCTTCCCAACCCTTTCGCGGGCTTGCTACGGGTTTGATAACCAAACGGTCGTCTTTTAAAATGAGTTCCACCCTTTCCTTGATGTTGTATTTTTCCAACACGACCTTGGGCAAACGGACGCCTTTCGAATTGCCGATTTTAATGATTTTAAGTTCCATATTACACCTCATTTTGTAATTACAAAGTTAATACTTTTTGAGAAATAAAATTTAGACCCGAATTTTCCCCTTGAAAACCAACAATGTACAGGATTTGGGCATATATAAAGAAAAAACCGCGCCAGCGGGCGCAGCGGTATCCTTGCGCGGCAGCCGGCGATGTTTTTGTGCCGGCGGCGGGGGCTCGCAGCGCAAGAGACCACGGCGCCGGCCCTACAAAAACCGCCGGATGCAAGCAAGATATGAGCGGAGCACGCGGCGGGCGCCTGGCGTTGCAGCAAGCATAAAACCTTCACACCGAGTCTCGTTCTTTTTGCCGATAACGGCATTGACAACCCTCGTCATAGCTACGGCTATGCCTTCGGATTGCCGGCTTTGTTCTCGACAAAAATAACTTCGACTTATCCGACATTTTATGCTTGCTGCAACGCTGTGAGGAACGGCCGGCGTGAGCGTGCTCCGTCATCGCGAAACGGCGGCCGTGGCCCCGCCGCGGCGCCGAAGGCGCCGGCGAATTGCCAAAGGCAAGTCGCGCGGGCATCCGCCCGCCGGCGGGGCCCCGAACGTGAGCGGCCGGGCGCCCTAATCTAACACCCCCTTTGCGATTATTTGATTAACTTTGTGGAGTTGCAAAATTTCAACCTATGGCAGGACACAGTAAATGGGCCAATATCAAACACCGCAAAGGCGCGCAGGACGCCAAACGGGCCAAAATTTTTACCAAGGTTTTGCGCGAAATCAATATCGCCGTCCGTCAAGGCGGACCCGACCCCGATAGCAACCCCGCCCTGCGCCGGGCCATTGCCAACGCACGCGGCGTCAATATGCCCAAGGATAACATCCAACGGGCCATCAAAAAGGCCTCGGGCAAAGACGCCGAAAACTTTCAGGAAGTTACCTTCGAGGGCTACGGCCCCTACGGCGTGGCGTTTATCGTGGAATGCGCCACCGATAACCTGAACCGCACCGTGGGCATCATCCGTTCCATCTTCAACAAAAACGGCGGCGAACTGGGCAAAACCGGTTCGCTCGAATACATTTTCGACCGCAAAGGCGTGTTTACCATCGAAAAGGATAAAATCGCCGGACACGACCCCGAAGAACTGGAATTGGAACTGATCGAAGGCGGTGCCGAAGACATCGAATCCGACGAGGAGTTTATCACCGTTTATACCGACTTTAAAGACTTCGGCAGCATGACGGCCAAGCTCGAAGAGCTGGGCATCGAAGTCAAAAACGCTTCGGTGCAACGCATTCCCAAAACCACCAAAACCCTGCCGGTGGACCAAGCCGAAAAAATCCTTAAACTGGCCGAAAAATTCGAAGACGAAGACGACGTGCAAAACGTTTACCACAACCTGGAACTTACCGACGAACTTTTGGCAAAACTCGAAGCATGAAACTTCACGCCCTGGTGCACGAAAATTTTAAATTGGACGGCGGTGCCATGTTCGGCGTGGTGCCCAAGACACTTTGGCAACGCACCAATCCGGCCGATGAGGACAACCTTATCGACATGGCCACGCGCAGTTTGCTCATCGACACCGGCGACCGGCTTATCCTGGTGGACACCGGGCTGGGCGACAAGCAAAGCGATAAATTTTTCGGCTACTACAAACCCACCAACCGCGGCGGGCTCGACCGCAAACTGAAAGCATTGGGCCTGAGCCGCGACGATATTACCGACGTGGTAATGACCCACCTGCATTTCGACCATTGCGGCGGTTCGGTGGTGCGCAACGAAGCGGGCGAACTGCTGCCGGCCTTTCCCAACGCCCGCTATTGGACCAACGAAAAACATTGGAACTGGGCCGTCAAGCCCAATGCCCGCGAAAAGGCCTCGTTCCTGCCCGAAAATATCCTTCCGCTGCAAGAACACAAAGTTTTGTATTTTGTCCCCACACCCGACGCGGGCCGTTGGTTGGGCATACCGGACTTGCAAATGGATTTTCTGTTTGTCAGCGGACATACCGAAAGCCAAATGTTGCCCGTTGTCCGCTACCACGGAAAAACCCTGGTGTTTATGGCCGACCTCCTGCCCACGCGCGGGCATGTGCCCCTGCCCTACGTAATGGGCTACGATACGCGGCCGTTGCTCACGCTGGACGAAAAGGCCGAATTCCTCAACCTGGCCGCCGACGAGGGCTATTACCTTTTTCTGGAACACGATCCGGTGAACGAAATCATCACCGTCAAACATACCGAAAAGGGCGTCCGTGCCGACCGCACGCTTACATTGGAAGCATTTTTGAACGAATAAACACCATTTGCCCTACGATTTCCCGTTTAATTATACGATATTAACCACCCGAAAAAAATCAAAATTCGAATGATATGAAAACAATACGCAGTTTTTTCCTGGCAGTGATGACACTGCTGTTCGTTTCGGCCTGTAAAACCCATAAAACGGCGGTCGAAACGGCACAAAACCAACAACAAACCCCGAAGGAGGAACAACTTCAACCGCTACCCGACAAGCTCAGCGCCCTCTACACCGGCGACGAGCTTCACGGATGGCAACTCAAAGACCCGCTGGACGACAAATTGGCCGGAATGAGCGTGGAAAAGGCCTATGCCACCATCCTCAAAAAATATCCCGGCGACACGGTGATTGTGGCCGTTTTGGATTCGGGTATGGACATCGACCACGAAGACCTCAAAGACAAAATCTGGACCAACAAGGACGAAATTCCCGGCAACGGCATCGACGACGACCACAACGGCTATGTGGACGATGTGCACGGATGGAACTTCCTGGGCAACCGCGACGGACGCAAGGCCTATGCCGAACAATTGGAACTTACGCGTTTGGTGGCCAAATACCGCCCGCTGTGGAAGGACAAAACCATTGACCAAATTCCCGAAAAAGACCGGGCCATGTTCCAAATGTATCAACGTGCCGAAAAGGCCTTGGCCAAAAAACTCAGTGAAGCCAAAGCCATGGAACGACGCGTGAAATTCCTGGATAATATGGTGGCACAAGTGGAAAAAACACTCAAAGACTTCCTCAAAACCGATACTTTAACGACCGAAAAGGTTAAAGCCATCCAATCCGATGACCCCAAAATCGCGGATGCCAAGGAAAAATACCTCGGCGGACTCAACAGCCATAACAAACGATTGGAAAGTTACCGCAAATATGTGGAAGGCCAAATCAAATACAACCTCAACCTCGACTTTAACGGCCGTGCCGTGGTGGGCGACAATCCCGACGACTGGAACGACCGGAACTACGGCAACCCCGACGTGCGCCCCGTGGATGCCGACGAAGCCCACGCCACGCATGTGGCCGGCATCATCGCCGCCAAACGGCACAACGGTATCGGTATGGACGGCGTGGCCGACAAAGTGCTCATCATGCCCATACGCGCCGTGCCTGACGGGGATGAATACGACAAAGACATTGCCCTGGGTATTCGCTATGCGGTGGACAACGGCGCCAAGATTATCAACATGAGTTTCGGCAAATACTTCTCGCCCCACAAAGAATGGGTTTGGGATGCCATCAAATACGCACAGCAACACGATGTTTTGCTGGTCAATGCCGCCGGAAATGAGGCCAAGGATATGGACAAATACGGCGATAACATGTCCTACCCCAACGACGGCGACCAACCCGGACAGGAAATTGCCGACAACTTTATCACCATCGGTGCCTACGGGCCCTTTTTCGGTGCCGACCTGCCGGCTTCGTTCAGCAATTACGGCAAAACCACGGTGGATGTTTTTTCGCCGGGTGTAAAAATTTGGTCCACCGTTCCGTTCAACGATTACGCATCGTTCAACGGCACCTCCATGGCCGCACCCGATGCCGCGGGCGTGGCCGCACTGATTCGTTCGCGCTTTCCGCAACTGACCGCCGCCCAAGTGAAGGAAATCCTGATGAAATCGGGTATCACGCCCGAAATTCTGGTTTTTGTGCCGGACGAAGGAAGCGAAGTGCCGCCCGTCAAAAAATTCTCCGAACTGAGCAAAAGCGGCAAAATCATCAATGCCTACAATGCCCTGCTGATGGCCGAAAAAATGGCCCGGGAGCAACAGCAACAACAACATTCAAATCCGATTAAATAATCCGGCCGATAATGCACAGCCAAACCGTCCGGACGTTCCGGGCGGTTTTTTTTATTTGGGCGCCCCGCCGCCCACGTTCACGCAAGCCGCACCGCTTCGCTCACGCTCGCGCTGCGGCGCGTTCACGTGGCGCCGTCGCGTGCTCCGCTCAAACGGGGCTGGTCCGGCCGGTGGTTTTCGGCTTCGCGCCCTACGGGCGTTCAGCCCCGCCCGTGCGTGGGGCTTCCTCGGGTCGCCTCCGCCGGGCGGAAAAACCGGCGGCGCTTGCGCCGCCGCACCGGCCGCCCTGCGCCCCGTAACCGCTGCGCCCGCTGGCGCGGGAATGACAAAGGATAAGGAAATTTTTGTTATTTTTGGGGGAGGGAAAACAAAAAAAGTAACTATACATAACAAAACAAGGGGATATGAGGAATGAGTTACTTATATACACCAGTTG
>WGAP01000085.1 GCA_015494775.1 Flavobacteriales bacterium
ATGAAAAAATAATTTGGAAAGTAACACAGTATCTCCGCCGGGCGGAAAAGCATGCTCGCCGCCTGCGCCGCATAACCGCTCCCATCCCTGGCGCGGATTTAGTTATGAGTTTTGAGTTCTTAATTTTGAGTTGATTTTTATCGAAGCAACCGGCACTCAGGCACCTGTTTGGGAGGTCATTGAGTGATTTTTGCGTAGCAAAAATTGTATCGAAATGACCGGACGACCGGGGCTTCGATACACTGCTCACTACATTCGCAGCACTCAGCCGCCGGCCTTTCAACGCGCGATAAATCGCGCTTGAATGATGAACACCGAACAATTGAACGACACGTCGGGGACAGGAGACCCCGACGAAGCAGTCGCGATTTTTATCATCAATCCATACCCGACCGAAACGGTTTTTCCATGACACAAAAAAAGGGCCCTTACCTCCGGTAAGGACCCGTTTTTTCGGTTTGTTGTCAAGTCAATTCCGCTTCGTTTCCGTCTTTGTCCAGGAATTTGTATTCCAGGTAGCGCATGCCGTGGCGTGGCTGAATCGAAATGCGGCGCCGGAGTTTGAGTCGTTGGCGCCAAATCCACGACGGGAAACCTTTTTGCAAATAAGCCGCCACAAAGGGATGCACGGCCAGGATGATTTTGCCTTTGAGCATACGGGCAATTTTGGGCAATTCGGTTTCCAAATTGTGGAGAATATTCACGGGCGCTTCGGTTTTTTCGGGACAATCGGGATTGGGCTCGGTGGTTTCGATATGACGTTCGGGACGAACCCGTTGCCGCGTGATTTGAATGAGCCCGAACTTGGTGGGCGGAAGGATTTTGTGTTTGGCGCGGTCGTCTTTCATGGCCTCTTTGAGGGCTTCGTAGAGCTTTTGGCGGTGTTCGTTTTTTTGCAAGTCGATAAAATCCACTACGATAATACCGCCCATATCGCGCAAGCGAAGCTGACGGGCCACTTCGCGGGCCGCTTCCATGTTCACTTTGAGCGCATTCTCTTCCTGACTTCCCGATTTGACGTTGGCCGTGCCGCTGTTCACGTCGATAACGTGCATGGCTTCGGTGTGTTCAATAATCAGGTAGGCACCGCTGTTTCCCACGGCCACATGACGTCCGAAAGAGGTTTTGATTTGCTTTTCGATACCGTATTTTTCGAAAATCGGAACCGGAGCGTTGTAATACTTGACCAATTTTTCTTTGCCGGGAGCCATACCGGCGACCAATTCTTTGAAATGGTGGTAAAGGTTGTTGTCATCCACCACAATAGATTGAAATTGCTCGTTGAGCAGGTCGCGCAGCAGCAATCCCGCCTTTCCGACCTCGCGAAAGACCTTTTGGGGCGGCTTGGCGCCTTTGATTTTTTGGGTCAATTCGACCCACTTATCCATCAGGGCTTGGAGGTCTTTGTCCAATTCCGCTACTTTTTTGCCGTCGGCTACGGTGCGAACAATAAGTCCGAAGTTCTTGGGCCGGATGCTTTCGGTGAGCCGCCGGAGCCGGCTGCGTTCCTTGGCATCTTCGATTTTGCTCGAAACAAAAACTTTTTCGTTGAAAGGAACCAAAACCAGGTAGCGTCCCGCCAGGGAAATCTCGGAGGTTAAACGCGGCCCTTTGGTCGAAATGGGTTCTTTGACCACTTGCACCAAAATTTGTTGGCCCGCTTGAAGCACTTGTTGGATAGTTCCGTCTTTGGAAATGGGCGGTTCGAATTTGAAATCTTTCAATTTGGGATGAACCTTTTTACCCGAACGTATTTGTTTGACAAATTTGAGCAAACTGCGCACATTGGGACCCAGGTCGTGGTAATGCAAAAAACCGTCTTTTTTGGTTTTCAAATCCACAAAGGCGGCATTCAGTCCGGGCATAACGCGCGAAATCTTGGCCAGGAATATGTCGCCCACTTGGAATTTATTGCGGACTTCTTCGCGATGCAATTCCACAAGTTTGCCGTCGTAGAGCAAAGCAAAATCAATAGCGGATGGACTTGATCTAACAATTAAATCAATTCCCATCGTTCTATGGTTTTAAGGGGTTATTCAATATGTCAAAGAGCGTCTCGAATAAAAGAAAAAAAGGAAGTAGCCGGAGCTACGACCTTTTATTTCTTCTTCTTATGACGGTTCAAACGGCTACGTTTTTTTCGTTTGTGCGTCGCGATTTTTTTTCTTTTTCGTTTTTTTCCGCTAGGCATAATATCAGGGTTTTACATTGTTTTTAACCGATTCGACAAAACTTTTGGACGGCTTGAAGGCCGGCACGAAACGTTCGGGCACGATAACGGTTTCGTTTTTGGAAATGTTGCGTGCTTTTTTGCGTGCGCGTTTTTTGATGGCAAAAGTGCCGAAACCACGCAAGTAAACGTTTTCACCGTGATTCAAGGAGTCCTTGACTTCGTTCATAAAAAGTTCAACGACCTTTTGAACATCACGTTTGTCCAAACCGGTTTGGTTGGCGATGTTTTGTACAATATCAGCTTTTGTCATAACCGTAATTTTTTGAGCGTACAATTATACGATATTTTTTTAAAAACTAAAAATATTGATGCTAAGCAAGAATGGCCGCTCGAAAGGCGGCCATTCGAAGCATGAAAAAATTCCCTTTATTCTTTTACGATACGGTAGGTTCCCTTATCGTTTCCGATATATACATTCATCAGATAAACACCCGAAGGCAATCGGGAAATGTCCAAACTGCGGCTTACGCTATGCAGTTCTTCACGATAAATCACCTGACCGGTAATACCGGTAATTTCCACACGGTCGATGGCTTCGTTGGCCGAAAGAGTGATACGTCCATCGGTAGGGTTGGGATAGAATGTAAAGCCCTTGGCCGTCAAATCCTGAACCGACGTGTAGTTGGGATCATAGGCACAGAAACCTACATTGCCGTAGGAATTGTTTCCGTATTCCCAAACTCTTACATACAGCGTATCGCCGGGCGTATAACCGTCGGCCACCAGTCGGGACATTAATCCGCTGCCTCCGTCGTCGTTACAATCCACTTCGGTCAGGTTCGAACAACTGCCCGTGTAATAAGCCATTCCCGAATCGCTGAATCCACCTACATTGACCGTTTCCATTTCCACATGTCCCGATGCGGGAACCACCACTTTGAACCAGATGTCGCCGCCTTGATAATAAGCACACGAAGGCGCGGGAACACCCGAGTCGGATGCGGCAATGTTGCTGGCTGTGATAACATTGGAGCAGGTCGTACTGTTTACGGTTACCACAATACCACCCGAGCAGAAATCATTGGCCGGAGCCGAAGGCCCTTCTTCCAAAACAATATTGAAGGATGCGGCATTGAAATCATCATGCCATACTTGAAGGACGTAAGTCTGTCCGGGCGTCAGTCCCGAAACGATTTTGTCGGAACTGTTACCGAAGCAGGCAATTTCATTACCGCCGCAGCTGTCATAAACGGCGGCTTCAATATCAGGACCACCGGTTCCTCCCGTATGAATCAATACGGAACCACCTGCCGGAGCAACGAAGGTGTAGAACAAATCAAGGTTTGTACCGTAACCGTCGCAGGAAGTATGCGACATGGAACTTGCCGTGGCGGCATTGGTATCGCCATCGGTTTCGTGTCCGGCTCCACCTCCCGAAGGATAAACCGTGAGTGCCGTAGCACCCGAGCAATCATCGTTTGCCGGCGTAGCAGGACCTTCTTCGATTACGATATTAAACGGCCCTTCGTATCCTTCATCATGCCAAACTTGGAGAATATAAGTTTGGCCCGGCGTTAGGCCGCCGAATATTTTTTCCGTTCCTTGTCCCTGGCAACCGATTTCATTACCACCACAGCCGTCATAAACGGCCGCTTCGATATAATTTCCTTGCTGACCACCGGTTATAACCTTAACGGTTCCCACCGACGGCGCGGTAAAGGCGTAGAACAAATCGAGGTTGGTACCGTAACTATCACAGGATGTTTGCGACATACTGCTGGCCGTGGCATAGCTTGTATCGCCATCGGTTTCGTTACCTGCTCCGCCACCGGCGGGATAAACGGTCAGGGTATCGGCTGCGGAACATTCATTGTTGGAAGGTGGCGGAGGTAGTTCTTCAAGAGCAATGGTAAACACACCTTTGTAATAATCATCATGCCAAACTTGGAGCACATAATTTTGCCCCGGGGTTAGGCCCGTTACCATTTTGCGATGCCCCTGACCGAAACAGAATAATTCGTTTCCACCGCAGCTGTCATAAATGGCCGCTTCAATATTACCTCCACGCGTACTGTCGGTCAGGATAACCAAATTGCCGTCGGCCGGTGCGGTAAAGGTGTAGAACAAATCCAAATTGGTGCCGTAGCTGTCGCAGGATGTTTGCGACATGGCGCTGGGCGTGGCATCCCAGGTGTCACCTACGGTTTCATGGCCCACCGAACCGCCCAAGGCAGGATAAACCGTCAAATTGATGGCTCCGGCACAAGTATCGTTGGCCGGCGGAGGCCCCGAGGTTCGTCCGGGCTCGGGTCCGGCCCAAGAACTGTAATTGTACGAACTACAATATGCCCGGACATAAATATCATACCAAGTGGCAGGTTGCAAGCCGGTAATGGTGTAGTTGTTGCCCGTTACCAATTCAGGCGTTCCGGTATTGGGGTCAAAGCCGGTCGGGCCCCATACGATTTCATATTGATCCACGCCGGAAACGGCATCCCAAACCACATCCAAAGTGGTGTCGGTATAGGCGGTTACATCAATACTGGTGGTAGGATTACAATACGGAATATCCGAAATTTGGAAATCATCCACATAGAAATCATGGGCAAAATCGCCCGTGTATTTGAAGGCGATATAAACGGTTTGGTTGGCGTAGGAACGCAAATCGAACATGGCTTTGTTCCATTCGTTCCAAGTGGGGTAATTATTGGGATTAAACTCGGCCAATTCCACGAAATCGTTGGGGTTGGAAATAGGATCGCTCGATGCCGTGGAAATATAAACACCCGAGTAGTTGTAGGCATAAGCCCATTTTTCGCGCCAATAGAAAATCAATTCCTGATTGCTACCGATATTAAACGCCGGTGACACAATCCACGAAGTGGATTCCTGGTTGATATTGACGCCCAAGTGAGCCAAAATTTGATAGGGGCTTCGCGCAATACCCGTATCGGCAACCACTTGGAAACCCGGGTCATCGGTTTGGGTGGTATAAGACGTCCAGCCCGTAGGCACCGAGCCGGCCGCATACGAATCGAAATTATCGGAATACAACTGCGACCATCCGGGAACGGCCGTCAATCCGATAATCAGTCCGAAAAGATAAAGGATAATTTTTTTCATAATTCAAACATTTGATGTTTAACTACAAATATAGGAAAATTCATAATAACAAACATTGTTTGCTTGGAAATTCGCCGTTTCTTTTTCAATTATTTTTCAACAATACCTAAAAATTGTCATTGGAAACGGGATGCTATGTTTTTCATTTATAAACAATTGCATCAAGTTTGAATTTACCTCCCAACTCGAAATAACTTCCTATATTTACGCTCGAAATCAAAGTATTTTTTATGAAAATCTACACCAAAACGGGCGATAAAGGCACCACGCAATTGGTGGGCGGAACCCGCGTGCCCAAACATAATCCGCGCATCGAGGCCTACGGAACCCTGGACGAACTGCTGTCGCATATCGGTTTGCTACGCGATACCATTACGGATAAACAAATGCGGAACGACCTTATACGCATCCAAAATCAACTGTTTACCTTGGGAACCTTCATTGCTTTGGATCCCGAAAAGGCCGTTTTGGCCAACGGAAAAAACCGGCTCGACATTCGCGATTTGAATCGGGATGATATTACATTTCTGGAAAAACGTATCGACGAAATGAACAACCAATTGCCGCCTTTGCAATATTTTATCCTTCCCGGCGGGCATCCCACCGTGTCATTCTGTCATATTGCCCGCACGGTATGCCGAAGGGCCGAGCGCCGTATGACCGAACTCTATGCTTTGCAGGCATTTGACGATAAATACTTGCAATATGTCAACCGGCTTTCGGATTACCTGTTTGTTTTGGCACGAAAATTGTCATCCGATTTGCAGGCAACCGAAATACCTTGGAAGCCCGAAAAACAAGGATGATTAGATTGGAAAAAATTATTATTTTTGCAAACCTTTAAAACCAAAAGTTAAGAATTATGTATTGGACATTGGAATTGGCACAGTATCTGAGCGACGCGCCTTGGCCCGCAACCAAGGACGAACTCATCGATTACGCCATCCGAACCGGTGCACCGCTCGAAGTGGTGGAAAATCTGCAAGAAATCGAAGACGACGAAGAAATTTTCGAAGACATCCGGGACATTTGGCCCGACTATCCCGACGAAGAAGATTTCTTTTGGGACGAGGATGAATATTAACCGAAAAAATCGAAACCGGAAAAGTCTCCTTCGTGAGACTTTTTTTGTTTAAATTTGAAAGCCGTTTTGATTTACAATATTTATAAAAAAAACAATAGAAATTAATGGGACTTTTCGATAATGTATTAAAGGTATTTGTAGGCGACAAACGCAAGAAAGATATCCAAGCCCTGCAACCGATTGTGGATAAAATCAATGAAATTTATCCCACACTGAGGGATTTGAGCAACGACGAACTCCGCCAAAAAACTTTGGTATTCAAACGGAAAATACGCGAAGCCACGGCCGAAATTTCCCGGCGTCAAGAGGAATTACGCTTGACGGCCCTGGCCGAGGAAGACATCGACAAACGCGAAGATATTTACAAGGAAATCGACGCCCTGGAAGACGAAAAATACCAAACCGAAGAAAAGGTATTGAACGAAATCCTACCCGAGGCCTTTGCCGTGATGCGCGAAACGGCCCGGCGCTTCAAGGAAAACGACCGTCTGGAAGTTACCGCCACACCTTTCGACCGCGAATTGGCCGCCACCAAGTCCTATGTGAAAATCGACGGCGACAAGGCCGTTTGGTATAACGAATGGGACGCCGCCGGCAAACAGGTCAAATGGGATATGGTGCACTACGACGTGCAATTGATGGGCGGCATCGTGCTGCATCAAGGCAAAATCGCCGAGATGATGACCGGTGAAGGTAAAACCTTGGTGGCCACGCTTCCGCTTTATCTGAATGCCCTCCCCGGCCGTGGAACACATTTGGTTACGGTAAACGATTATTTGGCCCGCCGGGACGCCGCCTGGATGGGGCCGCTCTACGAATTTCACGGCTTGCGCGTGGACTGTATCGATTTGCACAAACCGCACACCGAAGCACGCCGCAAGGCCTACGAAGCCGATATTACCTACGGAACCAACAACGAATTCGGTTTCGACTACCTGCGCGATAATATGTCGCACGATATCAACGACGTGGTCCAACGCGAACTCAACTACGCCATTGTGGACGAGGTGGACAGCGTGCTTATCGACGATGCCCGAACGCCGCTCATTATTTCCGGTCCCGTGGAACAGGGCGACAGGCACGAGTTTAACGAACTCAAACCCTACGTGGAAAAAATCGTTCAGGCCCAACATCAACATTTGGTCAAAGAACTGGCCTTGGCCAAAAAACTCATCCGCGAAGGCAACGAAAAAGAAGGCGGCGTGCACCTGTATCGCGTATTCCGCGGGTTGCCCAAAAACCACGCGCTTATCAAATTCCTGAGTGAGCCCGGCATGAAGCAATTGCTCCAAAAAACCGAGGCCTACTTCCTGCAAGACCGCCAACGCGAAATGCCCACCATCGACAAGGAACTGTATTTTGTTATCGACGAAAAAAACAATTCCATCGAACTGACCGATTTGGGCGTGGATTTCCTGTCCAAACTCACCACCGAGGATTTCTTTATCCTGCCCAACATCAGCGAAGAAATCGGAAAAATCGACAAAATGGATATTCCCGAAGAGGAAAAAATGAAGAAAAAAGACGAGATTTTCCGGGAATATGCCATCAAGAGCGAACGTTTGCACACCCTGAACCAATTGCTCAAAGCATATACGCTTTTCGAAAACGGCGTGGAATATATCGTGATGGACGGGCAAGTTAAAATTGTGGACGAACAAACCGGCCGTATTATGGAAGGCCGCCGCTATTCCGACGGATTGCACCAAGCCATCGAGGCCAAAGAAAACGTCAAAATCGAAGCGGCCACGCAAACCTATGCCACCATTACCTTGCAGAACTTTTTCCGGATGTATCGCAAATTGGCCGGTATGACAGGAACCGCCGTTACCGAAGCAGGCGAATTCTGGGAAATCTACAAGTTGGATGTGGTGGAAGTGCCCACCAACAAGCCCGTTATCCGTGAGGACAAAAACGATTTGGTTTTCAAGACCAAGCGCGAAAAATACAATGCCGTTATCGCCGAAATCGAGCGCTTGCGCAACCAAGGACGCGCCGTGCTGGTGGGAACCACTTCGGTCGAAACTTCGGAATTGCTCAGCAAAATGTTGCGGCTGCGTAAAATTCCGCACAATGTGCTCAATGCCAAGCATCACCAACGCGAAGCCGAAATTGTGGCCGAGGCCGGAAATCCGGGCGTGGTAACCATCGCCACCAATATGGCCGGTCGAGGAACCGACATCAAACTGCATCCCGACGTAAAAAAAGCCGGCGGCTTGGCCATCATAGGCACCGAACGCCACGATTCGCGACGTGTGGACAGGCAGTTGCGCGGTCGTTCCGGACGGCAAGGCGACCCCGGCTCGTCGCAGTTTTTCGTTTCGTTCGAGGACAATTTGATGCGGCTGTTCGGTTCGGAACGAATGGCCAAAATCGTGGACCGGCTCGGTTTGAAGGAAGGCGAAGCCATCCAACACAGCCAAATCAGCAAATCTATCGAACGGGCCCAAAAGAAAGTGGAAGAAAACAATTTCGGCATCCGCAAACGCTTGCTCGAATACGACGATGTGATGAATTCGCAACGCGAATTGGTCTATAAACGCCGCCGCCACGCCCTCGAAGGAAAACGCTTGCGGGTGGACATCGTGAATATGATTTACGAATTGGCCGAATATATGGTCCAAAAAACCAAGCAGGCCAATGATTATACCGAGTTTTCCAACGAAATGATCCGTTACTTCGCCCTGCGTCCGCCGGTGAGCGAGGAGGAATTCAAGCAGATGACCGAGGACGAATTGATTAACAAAGTGTTCGACGCGGCCTATCAACATTATTTGGAAAAAATCAAACGCAGCGCCGAAGTGATTTATCCGGTGGTCAAGCACGTGTATGAGAATCAACGGCATCAATACAAACGCATTGCCGTTCCTTTCACCGACGGGCTGCGCACCATCAACATTTCCACCGATTTGGAAGAGGCCTACAACACCCGGGGCCACAAGCTCATCGAGGATTTTGAACGCAGCGTTGTTTTGGCCACCATCGACGACGCGTGGCGCGAACATTTGCTGCGTATGGACGAACTCAAAAAATCGGTGCAAACGGCCGCTTACGAACAAAAAGACCCCTTGCTGATTTACAAATTCGAGGCCTACGAACTGTTCCGCGAAATGCTCGACAAGGTCAATCGCGAGGTGATTTCCTTCCTCTTCAAGGGCGATTTGCCGGCACCCGATCCCAATCAAATCCGTGAAAGCCGCACGCCCAAACGCCGCAAGCCCCGCTATACCGAAACCCGCACCGACACCGTAGGCCAATCGACTCAAAATCAATACGATAACCTGCCTTCGATGGAAGATTTGGCCGAAGGACGCGTGCCCCAAGGCGGAGCGCCGCAAGTAACGGCTCCGGTCAAACGCGACCGGCCCAAAATCGGTCGTAACGAGCAGGTTACCATCCTCAACGTAAACACCGGCGAAGAGAAACAACTGAAATACAAAAAAGCCATTCCGCTCATCGAAAGCGGCGATTGGGTTTTGAAAGATTAGGCGGTTGACCACGGCCGCACGAAACCAAATCCCTTCCGGCCACCGGGAGGGATTTTTGATAATGTCCGTAAGCTTTAAGCTACCAATTTTTAGGGCGCCTCCCCGCAGGGGCTGTCCAAAAAGTCCAACCAAATATTTTTTAGAATGCTCTTTTTGCCCTTGATTGTTGAAAATTAATGACAAATTTTAGGTTGAAATATTTGGTTATTTCACTGGAATTAAGTATATTAGCAGTAAAAAATCATTGCTAATGAAACCTGTGTTTAAACCCTACAATCAAGGACAAATTACGCTCTTTCCCGAAGCATTGGATGATTATATCCCCCAAAATCATCCGGCAAGATTGGTTTCTCAGGTGGTCGATCGCTTGGACATCACCCCTATCTTGAAAACCTACAAA
>WGAP01000086.1 GCA_015494775.1 Flavobacteriales bacterium
ATATGGCCGGGCAAAGAAGGATGTGCGGCCGTGGGCACGGCTTCGCCGGTTCCGCTTTCGACCATATCCTTGTAACGGTCGCCCACGCCCTTGCGCAGGGGAGCCGAAAATTCGTCGTTCCATCCGGCCATGCCGTAGAGCAGGGCGTAGGTATTGTCAAAACCCGCCATGCGCGTTATGCCCGTAACATAAGAAGCTATTTGGCCCGTGTAGCACACAAAAACCACTTTGGGATAGGCGGCCGCCTTGTGGTCGCGGGTCAGGAAATCCAAAACCTTGTCCTTGGGCACATTGTAGGCGCCGGGAATATGTCCCGCCGTATAATCATCGGGACGGCGCAGGTCGATAATCAACCAATCGCGATAATGTTTCCAAACTTTGTGGGCGTTCACGATATAAGGAAAATCCTGCCGGTTGGGCCAATCGCCGTGTTCGTAATACACCTGGGCCAAAGGTTTGACGGGTTTGGAACGGACAAAATTTTCCATATCCACCGTGCGTCCTTTGGGCTTGGGCTTGGTGAGCACTTGTGAACAGCCGCCCAACAGCAGGGAAAGCACCAGACCGAGCAATATATTTCGTTTCATAATCCTATTTTTTATTGACAATCATTGTTTTATCCGCAACCGCCGGTTACTTCTTTTTTCTTGCGTTTGACCACCGGTTTGGGTGCAGCCGCCGGTTTGGCCGCAACGGGAGCGGATCCGCCGCCGCCTTCACGCTGACGAATTTCATTGACGGCCTTGCGGAAATTCACCACCGGTATTTCATCATCATAAATACCGCCATGGATGCCGTAATGATCCAAAATACGGGTTCGGATAAAATCGTAGCTTCCCGGAATAACATAAGTGGTGATGTTGTCAAAATGTTTGAGCATCATGGCCACGATTTCCGGATTTTGGTCGCGGTCGCCGTAAATCATCAGCACTTTATCCGCGGGAATTTTGTTCAGATAGCGTTGGGCATAGATATGCTTGGCAGGCAAGTTGATGGCGCCGGGTAAATGTCCCATGGCAAATTTATGCGGCGTACGCACATCGATAAATTGCACGTCTTTCAAATCGCCGCTGTAAAGCAAATCCGTAAGGTGTTCTTTGCTTACCTTGTTGGTTTGGCAAACATTTTTGCTTTCGGTCGATCGGATACCTTGACGCGATTGGCATGCCCCCAGCAGGAACAGCGATAACAAAAACAACAGATATTTTTTCATTTTTCGTGATATTTTCAAGGTTAAATATTAACCGCAGCCGCCGGTTACTTCCTTTTTCTTACGTTTGACCACCGGCTTGGGCGCTGCTGCCGGTTTGGGTGAAGCCGATGTTCCGGCCGGCCTGATGCCCGTAAAGAAATACATCGCACCCTTGCGGAAAAGGTAGCGTTTGTAGGCTTCGGAAGTTATCTCCGTAGCATCGGGTTTTTGCGGATGCAAAATATTACGGTACCAAGCATTCAGTCCGCCTTTGAGCACTTTGAGGCCGTGATAATCATAGCTGTGCAAAATGAGCCATGCCTGATCGGCCAAACGCGAACCGTTGGAAAACAGCACTACGGTATAAACGTCCTGGTCGAGCATGTCGGCATGTTTATCGGACAAAATACTATCCACAGGGATATTCATAGCCCCGGGCAAGGTAAAGTTTTTGTATTCACCGGGTTTGCGTACGTCCACCAAAAGGAGCGAAGGGTCGGCTTCCATCAGCATTCGGGCCACACGGTCGGTGGAGATATAATGCGAGGGCAAGGCCGCATCATAGGCCAATTCCTTTTGGGAAACCACGCGCCGGAAGGGATGCGTATCGGGATAGAACAAACTGATTATTCCGCCAAATACGAGCAATGCGATGATTATTTTATCGGTTTTTTTCATCATTGTTTTGTTTTAGAGTCCCAATTCGTCCAAATCGTCCTTGGTCATTTTGGCTTTCCAATGGTCTTGCCATTTTTGATAGAGGACAAAGCTTATCACAGCCACCACAATAAACAGGAAAATAAAGATACTTTCCCTGATACCCAACCATTGGGGGAAATTAACCTTGCCCAATTTGCCCGAAGCCCGCAGGCCGGCCCACCAGAATGGATAAGTGAAAATAAAGCCGTAAATACCGATCAACACGCCGGCCAAAAAGGCCAACCCATCCAATTTTCCGGTGCTGGCGGCCGACAAACTGGTTCCCGGGCAAAAACCGCCCACCACAAAACCCAATCCCATGATGGCACCGCCAATCAGTGTGGGAATCCAGAATGTGGACGGATAAAAGGTTTTGTAAATGTCAATCCAACCCCAGTGGTGCATCAAAAACAAACCGACAAGGGCCGTTAGGGCCGCGGTAAAGAAGGTTTTGATCACCGTGGCGTCGTAGCCGTAAAACACACCGGCCAATTTCCGGGTATTGGTAAATCCGGTGGCTTCGAGAACAAATCCGAAGCCGATACCGATCAAAAAGCCGATGAGCAAATTATATTCGGGTTTCAATAATTCTTGCGGATAAAGCGGTCCCATAATCATTTATTTTTAGGTTTTAGCCAAAGGTTTCGTAAGAGAAAGGCAAAGATGTAGCCCGAGCCGAAAATGGCGGCCAAGCCCAAATAGCCCGACATGGAGTCCACGGCAAGGCCCGACAAAACCAATCCGGAGGTGCATCCGCGGCCCAATTGCGTGCCCACTCCCCAAAGGATACCGCCCAAGAGCGCCAAATACAACCGGCGACGCTTGGTCAGATGCGGCGCCTTGCCCACGCTCCAACGCAGGCGGCCATAGAGCACGGCCGAAAGGATAGCGCCGAAAATAACGCCTAATAGTTCGTAAACCAACCAGGTATGCGTGGCACTATGGCCGTCGGCAACGTGTGGTGCAATATAAGGATGTTTGGCGGCAAATTCAGGTGCTACGGCTTGAATGCTACCCATGGCCATATCCCTGAATCCACCGCTTGACCCCAAACCTTCGCCGGCAAAATAATATGCGGCAATAATCAAAAGGCCCAGGATAAAACCACCCAAATAGGGGTTCATGTATTTATTTCGTTTTGTTTCCATAATCAATCAATATTTATAGGAATGGATATTCTGACATTTGTCCGGCATAGACCATGATAATGCGGAAGATAAATCCGCCCACTAGCACCAACAATGCGGGAACCGCAGGATGTACATGAAAACCGCGGACTTCGAAAACTTCCAGCAAAAACGGAAGCACCAATCCGAATCCGACAAAAATCACCCAGAACCAAACCGTAAATTGGCCGCCCAAAAACAACCGGGCCGCTTCCTTATATGCTTCGGGACCGGCTTGCATGCCCATAATCATGTGAATGATAAAGAACAATTCCACCGCAATCAACGACATGTCGATAATCGACATCAAACGGCGTTCTTTTTTATTGTTGCTCAACCACATCACAAAGGCCGAACCCGTCGAAACCCCCGATGTGAGGAACAAGGGCCCCAGGATTGAATTGTTCCAAAGCGGATGCGCATTGAAAGCCGAAAGTAAAATTCCCGTATAAATTCCTAAAATAATGGACAGGAACAACAAAAGGTAGGCAAACAACTTGCGGTAGCGCCTAAAAAACATGATCAACCACCGTAATGGGGCCCACCGGTGTTCCATGCGAATAATCCAACGGGTAATGGCATCCATACGTTTCCATCCGCGCCGGTGGAGGTA
Source organism: Flavobacteriales bacterium (assembly GCA_015494775.1). Taxonomy (GTDB): domain Bacteria; phylum Bacteroidota; class Bacteroidia; order Flavobacteriales; family Flavobacteriaceae; genus JAADED01. Next base: position 3,671 of record WGAP01000086.1, read on the forward strand.
ATCTTCGATGCTATCCACAAAGCTCAACGGCCAAAGGAGCGACAAAATCGACACCGAGGCCAGTGTCCACGCTCCCCACGACATGGGCGATTCGATGCGAAAGGCCGTAAACAATCGCCAAAAATAGGGTTTGTGATGTAGGTCGTAAATCAGGAGCAACGAGCCGAATGCCACAAAGAAAAAGGTAAACACCGGAGCGATTTTTACCGTAAAGGGCATATCATTTTCTTTGCCGTTCAAATAATACAGCGTGGCAAACAACAAAATGCCCGCGGCCAAACCGCCCAGGAACAAATAAGTGGCAATGGGCCATCCCCAAATATGCACGTGCGGATATAATCCTTCGATATCGCGTGCGGTTGCTAATATTCTTTCTTCCATAGCGACTTATTATTTAAGATAATAGATTTGCGGAGCCGTTCCCGCTTCGGGAAGCAGCGTATAGTGTTCGCGCGTTCGGAGCAATTGCGAAATTTCGCTATCGGGGTCGTCCAAATCGCCGAAATACATACATTTGGTAGGACACACCGACACACAGGCCGGATCCAATCCGTCGGCTACCCGGTGGTCGCAGAACGTGCATTTGTCCACATAACCGTCGGGATGGAAGTAGCGGGCATCGTAGGGACAAGCTTCAATGCAAGCCCCGCAGCCGATGCATTCGTCATGCGTAACCTTCACGATACCGCCTTCGATGACATGGCTTGCACCCGTAGGACAGGTCCTCACACAAGGCGTATCTTCGCAGTGGTTACAACGTTGGGATTCGAAGTGAAGGAAAACATCGGGATATTGCCCCTTGACCACTTCGGTTATCCAATCCCGTGAATATCCCAAGGGAACATTATTTTCGGTTTGACAGGCCACCACACAATCGCCGCATCCGACGCATTTTTTGGTGTCCAAAGCCATGGCGTATCTCATGACGCATTATTTTTTTGTTGATGAGGATTTTCGGTAAGAATTTGCACGAAATTGCTTCGCATGCCGGTTCCGCCGGTTTCGGGATCGATATACACATCGGAAATCATTTCCGAATCGGCAATGCCGCGTCCGTAGGCACGGCTCATTTCCCATACTTTGCCGTCCACGAAAATGCGGCCTTTGTTGCCAAATCCGTGCGGCAGGAAAACGGAATCGTGGCGTATGCGTTCGGTAACGCGCACCTTGACAGGGAACGAACTGACTTTTCCCTTATGGTTTTTCAGCCAAATCATTTGACCGTTTTCGATGCCGTAAATTCGTGCTACCTTGGGATTGACCCACAGTTCGGGGTCTTTGCGCAGTTCGAACAGGTTGGGATTGTTCAAGGTGCGTCCGAAGGTGTGCATGGGAACACGGCCGTAAATCAAGCGTAACATTCCCGGAGGCGTTTCGGGATGCGGTTTGTAAACCGGCATGGGGTCGTAGCCCCATTCGGCAAAATCGGTGGAATAAAGTTCGATTTTTCCCGTATTGGTATTGAACCAGTAGGGCTCATCGTAATCATCGATATACATGGGCGTTTTGCGCGGAAAATGCTTGACACCGATACGTTTCATCTCTTCGATGGACGATCCCACTTGACGCAGTTGCCAATCGAGCACTTCTTCGAAATCTTCCCATTCGTAGAAATCTTTCAATCCCAAACGCAACCCGATTTCGCGGGCTATCCACCAGCCCGGTTTGGTTTCGTATTTGGGCTTCACGGCCGGATAGCGCAGCGCCAGGTTGGGAATGCGGTGGTGGGCATTGCGAATGTGGTCCAAACGTTCCAGATAGGTGGCTTCGGGTAGCACCACATCGGCATAACCGGTAATTTCGGCCGGCATAGTGTCCACCACTACCACAAATTCGGCATTTTGCAACGCACGTTTGGATTTTTCTTCGGGCGGAATGGATTGAATGGGATTGGTGGCGGCAATAAAGAACGCCTTCACTTTGTAAGGTCCGTCGTATTCGGGCAAGGCATGGTCGATAATTTCGTTGGTTATGCCCATGATAGCCATTTTGTGTTTGCCGCGCGATATGTCTTTCCAAGTCCATTTGGGTTTGGGAAACGGGGGATGCGGTTCTTGCGGCAGATGCACTTTTTCGGGAAAATAAAATCCGCCCTTACGTCCCCAGGAACCCAACAGCGCATTGAGGATAGCAATGGCACGCGAGCGTTGCGTATCATCGCCATACCAGGCCGTATGACGTCCGGGATGGACTACCACGCGCGGGGCCGCACCGCCCATCATGCGGGCGGTTTCATAAATATCGCCTGCGGGAATGGTGGTTACGCCTTCGGCCCATTCGGGCGTATATTTTTGCACATGGGCTTTGAGCAGGTCGAAGCCGTAGGTGTATCGGGCTACATATTCCTTGTCATACAGTCCTTCGTTAATAATAACGTTCATCCAGGCCAAGAGTAAAGCCAAATCCGTTGCCGGCTTGATGGGCAACCATTTGGTGGAATGGCCCGCCATGGTCGAAAAACGTGGATCCACGGTGATGATGGTGCCCCCGCGGTCAATCAGGTCGGAAATGTCCTGCACATGTCCGTTGTGCATATTTTCGCCGAAATGACTGCCGATGAGTACCAGGCAATCGGTGTTCTTAATGTCCGTGGGTTCGGGCGAGGCCAATCCCGCACCGTAGGTGGCGATAAATCCGGCTTCGCGCGTTATCAAACATTGGGCTCCGGCCGGTTCGCCCATGGTTTGCGAACCCCAGGCCTTGAACAGGTGTTCAAAGTGCGGCCCTGTTTTGCCGTGAAACAGCAAGGCAAAACTTTCCTTACCGTATTTACGGTCGATTTCCTTCATTTTGGCGGCCACCAAATCCAGGGCTTCATCCCAGGAGGCCTTACGGAAATACTGCTTGCCGTCCTTGCCGGTTTCGCGGATCAAGGGCGTTTTCAAGCGGTCGTCGTCATAGTACATTCCCAGTCCGCCGGTTCCGCGCGGGCACAGGCGGCCTTGGCTGTGCGGGTCGGTTTCGTTGCCGATGATTTTGCGAATTTTTCCTTCCTTGTCCAGATAGGTCCATCCGGCGCAATTCCAGAAACATACTTCGCACACCGTGGGCACTTTTACCGCTTCGTTTTCCAATAGCGGCCGCGGTTCTTCCTTGAACAGGGACGAAAACCAACCGCCAGTGGCGGGCAAAACGGCTGCACCTGCGGTGGCGGCCCCGGATATTTTGAGAAATTGTCTGCGATTGAGCTTGCTCATAGCTTAACTTTTGTTACACTAAAAATAAGCCATATCGAGCCAAAAAATCTGATGATTTACATAATTTCGTCCAATGCCCGTAACGAAAATCCGATTTTGTGTATTTTGTCAGTTTACAGGCGCTTTAAGCCCGAATATTGCCGAAAATCAATGTCAATATGCAATACGTAATTTCGTGATTCGTTGCCGTTTGGGCATTTCTTGGCGCCTCGCCGCCTTTACGGCTTGCGAAACCGCTCACAAACATAGCAATGTCGGTGCATCATATTAAAAGGAATACATAAATGGTCAGTCCAACATCATCTCTTCTTGCGATAAAAAATGATGATGATGAGAATATTATGCAGGCCGTTTAATTTTGGAAATGAGTCCGTCAATATGTTCGAATAAGTGCGGCTTTATGGGATTCCACATCGGGTCCAAAATGAAATCTATACCTTCGCGGCGGGCAAATTTGGCAGCGGAAACAAAATCACTGTCTCCCGAAATTAAAATAATTTGGTCAACCAATTTTTTTAAAGCCAATGAAGCAATATCCATCCCGATTTTGATATCCACACGTTTTTGTATCAAATCAAACGTTACATCCTTTTCGGTCAGATCTTCTATGCTGAGTTTACGTTGTAATAATTTTTTTGTTATACCGGGTTTCAAATTCCAGCGCCCCCTATCTTCCAAGACACCCAATCGAAGAGCTACTTTACGGCGTTTTTTTAATTCTTCAAAAAATTGAATTCTGAAATTATATTGGGAAGTTTTTGAAAAATCTACGGATTTTCCGGAAATCGGGTTATGTTGTTTTTTACTGTATGGCAAACAATCATAATAAAATATGCGATACAATTCCGTCTCGTTGGGTGATTGTTCCAGGTGTTTTATACACATATCCCAAAGCCCCTTGGCAGTTTTTTGAGGGTCCAATGTTTTAAGCCGGAAAATAAATTTGTAGCGCTTCAAAAAGAAATCGCCGTCAACTAAAATGGCTGTTCTTTTTTTCATTTGTCATCCAATAACAAAAACTCTTGGGTCGGCATCCCCGCTATAATTTTTAAGCGTTGTTACAATTGGGAATACGTCGCCAAGAGTGCTATTTCTTATGCAAAGATAAGAGAATTTTGATAAATATCAAATATCAAAGATTATGCCGGATCAGTCTAACATCATCTCTTCCTGCGCCGAGAGGTCCAAATCCCGTATAATCGTCGAACGGTGCGGATAATACCAAATCAAAATCAATCCGAAAATCACGGCTCCTATCCATAGACGTTCGTCTCCGCTGGTCATATATGCCACGGCGCCGAACAATGCCACGCCTTCGATTAAGGCCATTTTTATGAGGTATGATGTATGAAAACATTGCAGTTTCCCAGCCAAATCGTTCTTACTTCGGCAGGATGCAAGCCGTTGCCTGTAAAGCACAACGCTGGCAATAAGATTAACCGCTCCTACAATAAGCAACATCCACAGGAAAGTGTCGCCTGTGAATTCGGGGGTAGGTTTGATGAAAAACTTGGTCAAAAAAATAAAAAACCACGTGCCGGCAATCAAAGCAAGTGTAGTGAATCTCAGGCGTTTGCGGAAACTCGATACAAATTTTTCTGTATTCATCCGAATTTATTTTTTCAAAAATAACAAAAACCGCTAATACCACGAACGGCTGAACATTTTGAACAAATTGGGCAGGTCAAAAACAAACATAATGCGGATATGCTTCCAATAATTCCGGTCCAAAGACAGCCATCCCGTATCCGAAACCGCGGGAAAATAAAATTCGAAGTAATCCGGCACCAGGTAAAAGCGCAGTCCTGCGTCGTAGTGAAAGACCGGGCTTCGGCCGCGGTCGGCCGCCCAGCCGAAATCGGCAAAAATATTCAAGCGCTTGTATAATCCCAGGTTCAAATTGTGCGTCCACATCCACAGGTTGGCGTATTGGTCGGGATAAAAAACCTTGAAAGCGCCTTCGGCATACACATATTGCTGATGAAAAAGTCCGCTGCTTTCCGAGCGGCCGTAGTAATTATATTTGAACAAATAATCCGTGGGACGCGAAAGGGCGGGGAGGAAATAATTTGTCCTTGTGCGGTTGTAGGGCATCCAGGCAAAATAAGTGCGCCATTCAATCTGACGGAATTTGTCCAGAAAACTGCGGAAACGGAATTCGGTTTGGTATTTGACAAAGCGGCGGTGAAATTCAATGCTGTTGGTCCAACTATAATTTTTGATAAGCCCGCGCATATACCAACTATAGGACAGGCGGCCTACAAGGTAGCGTGATGTTTCGTCGGGCCGGGTAACCTCTTTATCCACCCAAAGCACCTCGGCCGAATAATCTTGACCTTTCAGGAACTTGTGCGCCCGATCCTTGAACGAAAGCACACTGTAAACTGATGCCGTGCGATACCAACGGTCGAAATCGTAGTGATAGCGCTTGGCATAGCCGCCCAACGACCAGCCAAACAAATAAGGCCGGACCCAACGTTTGAGATACTGAAAATCGGCCGAGCCCGTCCACGTCCGGCTTGTGGTTCCGTATTCGGGTTTCAGTTCCCAGGTAAAATGTTTGTCGATAAAACTTTTGTTGTTTAGACCCAATCCCAGGAGCACACCGTCGTAGAGATTGTATTGCACGGACGGATTAACGAACAATTGGTTTGCAAAAGGTTCTTCCAAATCCTTGAAAAAACGGATATGCAAGGGTTTGTGCCAACGCGGCGCAGTGTTGTCGCGCAAATTGATTTCGGGATACAGGGCCGCAGCGTTCAAGCGGACGGTTTTTACATTTTCGGGCACCGGAATAAGCGTATCGCCGGTGAAGTAGGGTAGCACTTTTGCCTTACCGCCCGTGTTTAAAACCACCGGAAAAGCCGTTTGTCCGCGGCGGTGGATGTGCAGGTATTTACGTCCGTTCCGTTTATTTATCCGTGCCGAATAATCGATTTTGCCGGCACTGCGGTAAAAGCCGTTCCACAGCCAAGGCGCTTTGATGCCCGAAATCCGCCTGAAATCGGCGGGCGAAACGCTTTGGCGGCGGGCCAAGTTCAAAAGCCGAGCGATGCTATGATGCAAACTGTCCGTGCCCATTTGATTTTCCAGGAAATGCCAGCCCAAAAAGCTTTTGGACGGCACACCCACCGTACGGTTGAAATTGGACAAACTGTCGGCCGGCAAAGCGATGGCTTGGTCATAGTTCATCCGGCCGATATAGCGATAGAGCAGGTAATATTTGTGCTCGTATGGCACACGAAACAGGTAGTAATGGCGAAGCAAAGGCCAACGCAGGGGAAGTCCGGTCATACGTACATCGGGGAAATACCGGTTGACAAATCCCGTCAAATACCATTGTTCCAAACCGCTCCAAAAGCCGTAATCTTTGCGCTTGTCGATGTGCAAATCCTGCAAGCTCAAACGCACCGCCTGATAGAGCATTTGCGTTTGCAGGCGAAAATCGCGCGAAAATGGTCGCAAAACCGGTAACCATTGTACGTCGTAAACCGGAAAATTGTTCAAGTCGGCATGGGAGATTAGGATTTTTCGGGACAAAGGGAAATCTTTCAAATAATGGGTTACGCGTTGCCACGCCAGGGCAATTTCCACATCGGAATATCCGTTCCAAGCGCCGGGCCCGGCCGTCAAAACCTTATTTCCGCTACGGAAAACACGGGCTTTTTGCTTGGTTCCCAGCAGTCGGATATGGGCATTGCTGCGTTCGAAAACAAGCGTGTCGCCCCAATGTTTTTGTGCGGCATTGGCTTGCCAATGCCAATCCCCGGATGCTCCGATAAGCAGGATTCGAGTCGGAATAAAGCGGGCTGTCCGGTCGTCCAAGCCGATGTCGGCACGGCAGGTGTCGCGCCACCGGGGCAGCAGCCAAAAGTGATGCAAAAAATAGCCGTTTTTACCGTAACCCAATCCCGTAAAGCGTGCATCGGGCAGGTGGATGCGGTAAACGATGCGGATACTGTCGATTTTTCCCTGCCAATGTAGGCGGATATTTCCGCCGTTCAGGCGTTCGTAGGCCACGGACGCGCTATCCACCACAAGCGCGCTCCGTTGATTTCGCGACGAGAAATGGAAATCCAAGCGGTAACGTTCGGTCAGGGCGTGGGCCAAGGGCGAGCGGATGTCGGCATAGCCCGCAAGGCCGTTGCACAGTAGCAGCCGGCCGCTTCGGGCCAAGCTGTCGGCGGGCACAATCAGCTGTGCGATGCGTAAATCGGCCGGATGCAAGCTGTCGAATTGCACCGATAGTTCCTGACGCAATACCTGCGCCCGAAACAAGGCCGGCAAACCCATTGCCAGCCAAAAAACACTAGCGTTTAACCAGTGGAAGCGCCATACCCGTGCCCGAAAAATGCACATAATAAAGTCCGGGTTTCAGATGCCCAATATAACATTTTCCGGCCTTGGCACGGCAATCCAGGACCATTTGCCCCGAAGGGGCAAAAATTTTCAGTTTATCCAAGGATGTGTTCGTTTGCCAATACAAATAATCGCCCGCCGGATTGGGAAAAAGGAGTACCCGCGGAATCCGGTTGCGGGCCACGGCAAAGTTTTGGCTCGACACCATGGTTAATACCACGGGTATATGATCGCTGATTTCAAACAGGTGGTCACGAAGCGTTTGGGAGTAAACGCCGGTGCAACTGCTGTTGTTAATGTCTTCGTTGAAGCAGTTGCCGTTGTTGCCGTAGGCGGAAAAACTGTCGGGGCGGTAATGCAGATTTTGCGTGTTATCGAGCAGATTGCCCGACACCATAATAAAATCGAAGCGATCGTCTATGCCGCCGCCTACAAAATTATCGTAGGGTGAATTGTTGTTAAGGTGCGTCGATTGGGTGTGCACATCGGCAAAAGCACTATTGTTGTGCCAATAACCTTCGCGCCCGGCGGGGTCGTGCAGGGGAATATGATGGTTGGGGTCGGTCATTTCGGTGTAGGCCGGTTCGCCGTCACGGTAAAGGTTAAAGTCGCCCATCACCATCACGTAGCGGCCGGCCGGCAAGCTGTCCAGGGAGAGTTCCAGCCGCAGGATCATATTGTGGCGTTTCTGTTCGTTGGTAGTTCCGCTCGAAGCTTTCAAATGCAGTTCATACACATCCAAGGTGTCGTGCGATGCGGTGCGCAGGCGAAAGGTATAATGGTTGATGTCGCGCACCTGCGTGCTCACATAGCCCTGACGGAGCAATTCCAGTTTGGCATTGTTGTAGAAAATCAATTGATGCAGGGTGCCGTTGGGGTTGGAATGGTCGATTTCGAAGCGTCCGCGGCGGAAATCCGGGTGAATATTTTGCAGAATTCCCGTGAGAATATCATCGGCGGCCTGTTCGGTTTCCAGTTCGCACACGCCCAAAATATCGGGTGTGTAGCTTTGGAGCACATATTGCAAATCCGCTTGGCGCGAGTAGGATG
>WGAP01000087.1 GCA_015494775.1 Flavobacteriales bacterium
AAACCCGCCCTCCCCGAAGAAAGCTTTGTGGAAAAAGACGGCAAATGGTATGTTTTAATTTTGAAAAAGCAGGAAAAGGACAAATTCATCTTGGAACCCGTGGAAGTGAAGCGTGGCGAAACTTATGAAGGATACACGGAATTGCTTTCGGACTTACCCGAAAATGCCCGGGTATTGACCTACGGCGCTTTTATGCTCCTTGGGGAAGAAAGCGGACACGAAGATTAACCCGGTTTTAACTGCTGAGAAGAAATTACGTATAGTCCTAGATTTCAACCCCGCGCCAGGGATGGGAGCGGTTATGCGGCGTGGGGACGCGGCATGGTTTGCTGCCGGCGAGCAGGCTCCGAGGTATCGAGGAGACACCGCAGCCGGCCAATAGCAAACCGCCGCGGCCCGAGCCGCATTTGAGCGGACAGCCCGGCGGCAATGCGTGAGGAACGGCCGCCGCAAGCGTGCTCCGTCATCGCGAAGCGGAGGCCGTGGCCCCGCCGCGGCGCGCGTCAGTGCGCCGGGCGGATGGCCGGACAAATCATTGGATGTCAATGGAAAGCCCCGCCCCGCGGCTTCGCCGCGGGGCGGGGCGCCGTCGAAATCGTTCCAACGTCCGGCCATCCGCCGCGGGCATTCGCCCGCCGGCGGGGCCCCGAACGCAATGGCCGAGGCGCCCGAAAAATATCCCCTTTCCCAGCACTTATTTTGCTATCTTTGCACATCGGTAATAAACCTTGTGTATGAGTGCATCCGAAATCCGTATCACCCTGCCCGACGGCTCGGTCAAAAAATTTCCCCGCGGCGTTACGCCCTACGAGGTGGCGCGTAGTATAAGCGAGGGATTGGCCCGCAAAGCCATTTCGGCATCCTTCGACGGACGCCAAATCGAAATGTCCACGCCGCTAACCCACGACGGCGCCCTGCGGCTTTTTACCTGGGAAGACGAGGAAGGCAAACAGGCCTTTTGGCACTCGTCGGCACACATTATGGCGCAGGCCATCAAAAAACATTACCCCAAGGCCAAACTCACCATCGGACCGCCCATCGAAAACGGATTTTACTACGATATTGATTTCGGCGACGAAACCTTTACCGAAAAGGATTTTCCCAAAATCGAAAAAACCTTTATGGAAATCGCCCGGGGCAAGCACCCCTTCCGCATGCGCGAGGTGAGCAAAAACGAAGCCCTGGACTTTTACCGCAAAGAGAATAACCCTTACAAAATCGAACTTATCGAAAACCTGAACGACGGTGAAATCACCTTCTGCGACCACGACGACTTTACCGACCTGTGTCGCGGTGGACACATTCCGCACACCGGACTGGTGAAGGCCTTCAAGATTATGAATGTGGCCGGTGCCTACTGGCGTGGTGATGAACATAATCCGCAGCTTTCACGCGTTTACGGCATTTCGTTCCCCAAGCAAAAAATGCTGGACGAATACCTGCAAATGCTCGAAGAGGCCAAAAAACGCGACCACCGCAAGTTGGGTCGCGAATTGGAAATTTTCGCCTTTTCGGAAAACGTGGGACAAGGGTTACCGCTATGGCTTCCCCGCGGCGCCAAGATGCGCGAGTTGCTCGAAGATTTCCTGAAAAAAGCCCAGAAAAAAGCCGGCTACCAGCAAGTGATAACACCGCATATCGGGCATAAAAAACTGTATGTAACTTCGGGCCACTACGAAAAATACGGAAAAGACAGTTTCCAACCCATCCACACGCCGCGCGAAGACGAGGAATTTCTGCTCAAACCGATGAACTGTCCGCACCACATCGAAATTTACAAAACCCGTCAGTGGAGCTATCGGGATTTGCCGGTGCGCTATGCCGAGTTCGGCACCGTTTATCGCTACGAGCAGAGCGGGGAATTGCACGGGCTAACCCGCGTGCGCGGCTTTACACAGGACGATGCGCACATCTTTTGCACGCCCGGTCAACTGAAAGACGAATTCAAACGCGTCATCGATTTGGTGCTCTACGTGTTCGGGTCGTTGGGATTCGAAGACTTTGAAGCGCAAATTTCGCTTCGCGACCCCGACGACAAGGAGAAATATATCGGCAGCGAGGAAAACTGGCAACGTGCCGAAGCGGCCATCAAGGAAGCGGCGGCCGAAAAAGGGCTCAAAACCCGCGTGGAATTGGGCGAAGCCGCCTTTTACGGGCCCAAACTTGATTTTATGGTCCGCGACGTGCTGGGCCGCAAATGGCAATTGGGCACCATTCAAGTGGACTACAATTTGCCCGAACGATTCGGTTTGGAATACAAAGGCCCCGACGGTCAAATGCACCGTCCGGTGATGATACACCGCGCGCCTTTCGGCTCTATGGAACGCTTTACGGCTATCCTTTTGGAACACACCGGCGGTGATTTGCCGCTGTGGCTGGCCCCCGAGCAAGCCATCATTTTGCCCATCAGCGAGAAGTATCTTGCATTTGCCGAAAATGTTTTAAATTTGCTCGCAAATTCCGGCATCCGGGCCGATGTGGATCGCAGGGACGAACGTGTAGGAAAGAAAATCCGCGATGCCGAAACCCGCAAAATTCCTTATATGCTCATTGTGGGCGAAAAGGAACAACAGACCGGCACCGTATCGGTGCGACGACGCAAACAAGGCGACCTGGGCGCAATGCGCGTCGAAGAACTGATAAGCCGGATGCAGGAAGAACAAAAAAACGGAATCAAATCATTCGAACCCGAACCATAAAAATCTGACAGCCATCGCAATCCGAAGACGTAGAAAAAAACGAGGTCCCGCACGGGTCATTAAGCAAAATCCCCACCGTATCAACAATGAAATAACCGCACCGCAGGTGCGATTGGTGGGCGATAATGTGCAAATGGGCATTTACCCGCTACAAGAAGCCCTCAAAATCGCCGACGAACAAAACCTGGATTTGGTGGAAATTTCTCCCAAAGCCGACCCACCGGTTTGCAAAATTCTGGACTACAAAAAATTCCTTTACGACCTGCGCAAAAAAGAAAAGGAAATCAAGAAAAACACCCAAAAGGTGGTGGTCAAGGAAATTCGTTTCGGTCCGCAAACCGACGAGCACGATTACGAGTTCAAGAAGAAATACGCCATCAAATTCCTGCAAGAGGGCAACAAGGTGAAGGCCTACGTGTTTTTCCGCGGGCGCTCGATTATCTACAAAGATCAGGGCGAATTGCTCCTGCTGCGTTTGGCCAAGGAATTGGAAGAATTAGGCAAGGTGGAACAACTGCCCAAAATGGAAGGCAAGAAAATGATTATGATCATGGCCCCGCTGTCGAAGAAAAAGAAAAATTAATCATACGGATAAACCGATAAAGACGAACGACTATGCCGAAAATCAAGACCAAAGGAAGCGCCAAGAAACGGTTCAAACTCACCGGAACCGGAAAAATCAAGCGCAAACACGCTTACAAAAGTCACATCCTGACCAAAAAGTCCAAAAAGCGTAAATTGCGCCTAACGCACGCTACACTCGTTAGCGATGCGGACAAAAAAAACGTTCTTAAAATGCTGGGAATGAAATAAATCCCCGCACGGTTGAAAAACCATGGAACAGTGCACCCGTTAAGCGTTGCTCCGGCAACCGCCTGTTACAAAAAAACAAACAACTATGCCTAGATCATTACATTCAGTAGCACGCAGACGACGCCGCAAGAAAATCATGAAAATGGCCAAGGGCTATTTCGGAGCGCGGCATACACAGTACACGGTGGCCAAAAACGCCGTGGAGAAAGGATTGCTCTATGCTTATAGAGATCGCAAACAAAAGAAACGTAATTTCCGTCGCTTGTGGATCACGCGCATCAATGCGGGCGCCCGCCGGCACGGATTGAGTTATTCCCAATTCATGGGCTTGATTCACAAAAACGGCATCGAACTCAACCGTAAGGTTTTGGCCGACCTGGCCATGAACCATCCCGAGGCTTTCGAAGCCATTGTAAAGAAAATCAAGGGATAAACAAAACCAAAGGTGCTATCCGTATGAAATCCGTCGTGCCCGTTGCGCGGCGGATTTTTTTATAGTTCCCACATGGTTTGTAATGTGCGGAAAACAGATACACAAACCGGTGCGCCCCGAAAAAAAACAAAAAATGCCATTTGCCCGAAAAATACTAAATTGAACCGCAAAACGTTATAGCCACATACCCGCGCGTATGAAGCGATTGTATTTCCTTGTGCTGACATTGGCCGTGGTGGCGGGCGCTTGTTCCACCCGCAAACCCTCGGTGCTTTCCAACAATTATCACGCCCTTACGGCCCGTTACAACGTGCTTTTCAACGGCAACGAGGCCCTGCAAAAGGGTGTGGACGAACTGCGTCGCAAGTCCGAGGAAGATTTTTATCGCGAATTCCCACTCGAAGGCATCGAATTCAACGACAAGGTGTTGGCGCCCGGTCAGTCGCGTTCGCAAGACATTCAAAAAGCCGAGGAAAAAGCCGCCAAGGCCGTGCAAAAACACAGTATCGAATACCGCGGCGTGGAATACAACCGCGAAATGGATCGCGCCTTTTTGCTGCTGGGCGAAGGGCGCTACTACGACCAACGCTACCTGGCCGCCCTGGACGCCTTCAACTACGCATTGACCAATTTCTACGACAGCGATTTACGCAACGAACTGCGACTCTGGCGGGCCAAAACCCGCCTGCGTATGGGCCAAAAAGGACTGGCCCGCCGCGAACTGGCCACCGTGATCAATGCCGAACCCAAGCGCTCCGACACCCGCGCCCTGGCCTATGCCTTTATGAGTGAAAGCTTGCGCGGCGACACCCTCCGGGAGCCCGTGGGCGTATGGCTCAGCCGGGCGGCACGTGCGGCACGTTCGCGCCGACTCAAAATCCGCTTGGCCTACAAAGCCGCGCAGGTTTGGGAAAAACTGGGCCGTAAAGATTCGGCCGTGGCCATGACCGACCTTATCCTCAAACGCCGCGACCCGGAATATTTTTACCTCAAAACCCTGTGGTATCGTATGCACCTGACGCGCCAAGACACGACGCTACAACCCAAATACATCAAACGACTCAACAGTTACTTCAAAAATTATTACTTCCACCGCTATTATCCCGACATTCATTTCCGGCTGGGTGAGATTTACGAAACCCGCGGCGACACCGCCTTGGCCGTTAAGCATTACGGCGCCGCGACGGCTTCGCCGGTCAAAAGTTTGCAACGGCTGGCCTACACCAAACTGGCCGACATTTATTGGGACCGTTCCGACTACGTGAATGCCGGCGCTTATTTGGACAGTTTGCTCAGCGTAACCGACAAGGACAAGCTGGAATACCTGCTTATCAGTCAGCGGCGGCGCAGCATCGACCAAATCGTGCATTGGGAAAAGCTCATCCGGCGCAACGACAGTTTGATCGCCCTTTCGCGCTTGGACACGGCCGAACAGCGCCGGCGCATTGAGGCCTACATCCGCCGCTTGCAGGCCGAAGAAGCGGCCCGTGCACGCAAGCGCCTGCAAGCCGCACAACAAGGCGAGGGCGAAGCGGCGGGAAATTTTTATTTCTACAACCAAAAACAAGTGGCCACAGGCAAGGAACAATTCCGCCGGCAATGGGGCAACCGCCAACTGGAAGACCTGTGGCGATTGACCAACAAATACGGCCACATCGAGGAAGAAGAAGCGGAGGAGGAACCAAGCAACGAGAAAGAAAACACCGCGCAACAGGCCCAAACCCGTGGCTTGCCCGACAAGTATTCGCCCGAATATTATCTGCGCCAAATTCCGCGCACCGAAGCTCAGCGCGATTCGCTGCGGCGCCAAATCCTGCAAGCCCATTTGTATCTCGGGCTCAATTATGCCGACGACAAATTGAAGGAATACGGATTGGCCCGTGCCCATCTGCAAAAAGTACTCAACGGCCGTCCCGACGACGAAATGCGTAGCCGCGCCTGGTATTTGCTTTACAAAATCGCCAAGCGCCAACACCGTGAAGACGAGGCCGAACGCTATGCCGCCCTGCTGCGCAAAAACTATCCCGACAGTCCCTACACACAATACATCTTGCATCCCGACAGTTTTGCGGACAGTTCGTCCAAACAGTTCTATGCCGATTTTATGCAAGCATACCATTTGTTCCAATCGGGCGAATGGACGCGGGCCCGCAAAATGACCGGCCGTTTGATTACCCGTTATGCCAACCATCCCGAATTGGCCAAGTTGTATTTGCTCCTGGCCCGCATTCTGGGTAAAACATCCGGCATTGACGCCTACATCCAAACCTTGCAAAAGGTGGAAAAAACCTTTGCCGGAAGTCCCTATGCCAAACAAGCCGCCGAGGAACGCAAAAAATTGGAAACACTCAAAAACCGCTACGGGCCCGAACATCCCGAACAATACCCGTTTTTCCTGGTCTTTCGCATTCCGCGCGGCGACACTTTGGCCGTCAAGTCCATCGAGAAATGCCTGGCATCCATTTACCGGGAAACCCAATCACATCCGCGAAAAATCTTTACCGACCAATACGACGACGGCACCGGTTTTGTGGTGGTGCACGACTTCCTGAGCCGCACGTCGGCCGAGTTTATCCTGCAAAAAATGCGGGAAAAACACTGCACCGTGCCGCCCAACTTTATCATTTCACGGGGAAATTACATACATTTGCAATTAACCAAACAGATAAACAACTCCGGCTATGTTCGCAAAAAACGAGAAGAAAACGACCAACAACGGCACGGGATCCAAACAACCCAACCGACTGGGACTAAGCACAAAACTGAGCGGTGATATTCATTCCGAAGAGGATTTTCGCATCGACGGCAGTTTTGAAGGCACATTGATCACCACCGGCAAGTTGGTGGTGGGCGAAAAAGGCGTGCTCAACGGCACGGTCAAGGTGGGCAATGCCGAGGTGTTGGGCGTGGTAACGGGCGATTTGGAAGTCAAGGATTTGCTGAGCATCAAAAAAACCGCCCGTATCGAAGGCAATGTAAAGACCAAAAAATTATCGGTGGAACCGGGCGCCGTGTTCAATGCCACCTGCGAAATGCAAGGGGCCAAAACCAACCAAGCCGCACCGGCCGCCGCCGCCAAAAAATAATTCCGTTCCCCTGAAAGCCGCGGGAAAAATAGTAATCTTTTCGTCGATGGTGTTCGAAATGGGACTTATCATCGGCGTTTTTGTTTACGCCGGTAACCGCTTGGACGAACATTACCGGATGCCGACGCCCTGGTTTACGGTGGGTTTGGCCTTGGCGGGCGTGGGCATAGCCCTTTATACGGTACTCAAACAAATCCTGCGATGGCAAAAACGCAACGCTTAGCCCTGCTGTGGCCGGTATGGGCGGCCGCGGGCTACGGCCTTTTGCGTCTTGTCTATCACGGGCAGGCGGATTTTCCCGGTCTGTGGATTTGGTTGTTTCATGCGGGATGGAGTTTGCTTTTCCTACTGAGTTTATTCGTAATGCTACGCTACAAGCCCGCCCGTGTGGGTTTTTTGTTTTTGGGCTGGACGGCGGTCAAGCTCATTCTTTCGGGGGCTTTTGCCCTTTGGGCATCGCTCGGGGGTTTGGATTCGCCGGTGCGCTTTGCCACGTCATTTATGTTGCTTTACCTTTGGTTTACGTTCTATGAATGGCTGCTTAACGTGCAGGCCATAAAGGATTGATTTTTTTATTCGGGCGCCCGGCGCTCGGGTTCGTGGCCCCGCCGGCGGGCGAACGCCCGCGCGGCTTGCCTTCGGCAATCCGCCGGCGCCTTCGGCGCCGCGGCGGGGCCACGAACCTGAGCGCCGTCGGGCTGTCCGCTCAAATACGGCTTGTCGGCTCGCTGCTTTTGCGCGGGCGCGCGGCACGCGCGCCCGCGCCCGCCCGTGCGTGGGGCTTCCGCAGGGCGCCTCCGCCGGGCGGAAAAGCATGCTCGCCGCCTGCACCGCATAACCGCTCCCATCCCTGGCGCAGATTTAATGATGAATTCTAAATTTTGAATTTTGAATTGATTGTCAATTTGTTATGGTTCGTTTTTGATAAAAAAATAATGCAGTGGCGGCCCGCCGGCAAAGAGCCGGGACGCGCAGCGGCCCGGCGACTTCCCGAGCAGACCGAGTCCGCTGCGTAGCTGCGGGTAAGGGCTGCGAGGGCCGCAAGGAGACCGTCAGGGCTCCGCAGCACGCGAAGGGAGACAAGCGCGTGGTTAATTATAAGTTTTTAGTTTTGAGTTTTGAGTTGATTTTCAATTATTTACGATGATTTTATGTATCGGCGGAGCGCGCCGGCTCCCGAAGCTGCGAAGCGAGACCGAAAGGCTCGCGAAGCTGCGAAGGCAGACCGGAACGGGCTGCCGGAGCCGGCGAAGAAGACCGCCGCCGCCGAGCGAGCGCAAGCGAAGCGAGGCGGCAAGTGGCTTCGGAGCCGCCGAGGAAACCGAAGGGTTCCGAGGCCTGCAAGGAGACCGTCAGGGCTCCGCAGCACGCGAAGGGAGACGCCGCCCGAGCGAAGGCGAAGGGCGGCCGGCTCCCGAAGCCCGAGGGGAGACCAACGCGAAGCCGTAGGCGGAGCGTGCCGGCTCCCCGAGCTGCGGAACAAGACAAGGGGCGCCGGCGCCGCGCAAGGCGCGGGGCCGGCGGCGCAAAAAAAACGCGGGATTTTCTGGACGGAACGTAAATCAATTACCCGAACCCGAATCATAGCATCGACCGCTAAATTTTTGCGCCGCCGGCAGCGGAATTTCATTCCGCCGCCGGCGCCCCGACGGCTTGTGGAGCCCGACGGAAGACCAACGCGAAGCCGCAGGCGGAGCGTGCCGGCTTCCGGCGCCCGAATAAATTATACCGCTGGATTATATTCCGTAAATTTGTGCAACCAAAGCCATTATCATGACGCAAACTCCGCTTATTCTCGTAACCAACGACGACGGTATTTCGGCGCCTGGTATCCGCAATTTGATTGCCGCCATGAACCGTATCGGCAAAGTGGTGGTGGTGGCCCCCGAAGGAGCCATGTCGGGGCAGGGGCACGCGATTACCATTAACAACACCTTGTTCCTCGACCGCGTAACCATCGACGACGGGCCGCAGGAAGAATACAAAACCAACGGAACGCCGGTGGATTGCGTCAAGCTGGCTTTGGACCAAATCCTGCCGCGGAAGCCCGATTTGCTGGTGTCGGGGATTAATCACGGGTCGAACTCGTCCATCAATATTATTTATAGCGGAACCATGTCGGCGGCAGTGGAAGGCGGATTGGAAGGCGTGCCTTCGATCGGTTTTTCGTTGACCACCTACAAGTGGGATGCGGATTTTTCGGCTGCACGACACTACGCGGAATTGATTGCCCGCAAAGTTTTGGCGCATAACGGTCGCTTGGAAGCGCCTTTTATCCTGAACGTGAACATTCCTTACTTGCCGCTCGAAGAAATCAAAGGTATCCGCATCGGACGTCAGGCGCATGCGCGTTGGGAAGAGGAATACGACAAGCGCATCAATCCGCACGGACGGGAGTATTTTTGGCTTACGGGCAAGTTTGTCAATTTGGACGACGGCACCGATACGGACGAATATTATTTGTCGCAAGGTTATGTGTCGGTGGTTCCCGTTACGGTGGATTTGACCGATTACGCATTGATGAAACGGCTCAAAAAGTGGGATTTTGAGGAGTAATCGCCGCATATCGTTGCCTGCCTTGGCGGGCATTTGGCTATTGATGGCCGTAGGTTTGGCGGTTTATGGCGTGGCCGTGATGGGAATGTCGCCCTGGCATGCGTGGTGCTACTGGGCGGCGGAGGGAAATTTCCGCTACACGGTGCTTGTGGTGGGCGGATTGGGGCTTTTGGCCTACAAAGGTTTGGAAAATTACGGCGGTTACCGCGCGCAAATGGGCGCCGTTGGAGCGATGATTATTTGGTTTCTGATTTTGATGGCCTTAAAATTTCGGGCATGAAATATATGCTTATAGCCGGCGAAGCTTCGGGCGATATGCACGCCGCCCGTCTTATGCGTGCCTTGCGCGCGCGTGACAGTGAAGCGGAGTTTCGCTTTTTGGGCGGAGACGAAATGGCCCGGGTGGCGGAGCGAAAGCCGGAAATTCATTATGCCGATATGGCCTTTATGGGGCTGTGGGATGTATTGACACACCTGCGGGCCATCAAGCGGAATTTGAAGCGTGCCGAAAACATTTTGGAAACCTTCCGTCCCGATGCTTTGATTTTGGTGGATTATCCGGGCTTTAACCTGCGGATGGCGCGTTATGCCAAGGAGCGGGGCTTCCGGGTGTTTTATTACATCACGCCCAAGGTGTGGGCCTGGAAGGAAGGGCGCGTTGAACAATTGCGCAAATATACCGACCGGCGTTTTGTGATTTTGCCGTTTGAGCCGGCCTATTTTGCCAAACACGGCTTGGAAGTTACCTATGTGGGCAACCCCGTAAAGGAGGCCATTGATGACTACCGTCCGCCGGATGCGGCGGAATTTCGTGCCGCGAACGGTTTGGATGGACGTCCCTTGGTGGCGCTGTTGCCGGGAAGCCGTCGGCAGGAAATACGGCATATGTTGCCGATGATGTTGCGTTTGGCGGCATCGATGCCGCAGGTGCAATTTGCCATTGCGGGGGCGCCTTCGTTGGACGAAAGCGTTTACCGCCGCTACGGTTGGGACGAACATATTCCGCTGTTGCACGGAAAAACCTATGATTTGCTTTCGGTCGCGCAGGCGGCGGTGGTTACGTCCGGCACGGCCACACTGGAAACCGCCTTGTTGGGTGTGCCGCAGGTGGTGGGCTACCGCACGGTGGAATGGCAATACCGCCTGGGAAAACTTTTTGTGGATATTGACTATTTTTCGTTGGTCAACCTCATCCTGAACCGGCCGGCGGTGCCGGAATTGTTGCAAGGTGAGTTTAATGAGGCAACCGTTCGCCGGTATTTGGAAAAACTCTTGGCCGATACGCCGGAACGCCGTCAAATGCTCGCCGATTATGCGGATTTGCGGAAGACGATAGGGGAGAAAAGAGCATCGGAGGAAGGGGCGGGGATAATTATGAGTTTTGAGTTTTGAATTTTAAGTTTTCAAAGAAAAAGTAAGAAATCATCAACGACTGTTTTTATTGGAAGTTTTGATAATAGCGGTTAAGATTTTAATGATTTCATCTATTTCATTGAGCATTGGAGTTATCTGAACAGATGTCAATGAACTCTCGTGAAGTAATCGTAACCAATATTTAGTTTCCCGTGCTTCCTTAGATGCAATACTCATTTTATGAATAAAATCTTTTTTGCTTTGGCCGGCAAGAGCTTCTTCAATATTGGCACCAATGCTTGTGGCACTTTTCAACAATTGTTTTGAAATAACGAATTCCTTGTCGGAAATAAGTTGCTTATATAATTCAATAATTTTTAATGAAAATAAAAAACTTTTTTCCTGGATAATACTTGGCATAATGAAAGACGGAAATTCGGTTAACTCAAAATTAAAAACTCAAAACTCAAAACTACTAAACCTCCACTCTCCACCCGAAGGGATCCGGTGCGCGGTTGTATTGAATGTCCATCAGCATTTGTTTGAGGATGTCCGCATAGCTGTTTTCGGGGGGAACAAGTTCGTAATATTCTTCGCGGTAGCCGATGCCTTTGATGGGCAGGACGGTGGCGGCGGTGCCGGAGCCGAAAATTTCTTTGAGTTGGTCGGCGCGGGCGGCGTCCATCACTTCGTCCACCGTGAGCCGGCGCACTTCCACGGGAAGTTTGTGATAGCGGGCCAAGCGGATGATACTGTCGCGCGTAACGCCGTGGAGGATGCGGTCGCTGGTGGGGGCGGTAACGAGCGTATCGCCGATGCGGAAAAACAGGTTCATGGTGCCGGCTTCTTCCACAAATTCATGGGTTTTGGAGTCGGTCCAGATGATTTGTTTGTAACCTTCCTTCTTGGCCCGTTCGGTGGCCAGGAATTGGGCGGCATAGTTGCCGGCGGCCTTGGCAAAGCCCACACCGCCGTTGCATGCGCGGCTAAACCGGTCTTCGATTTTGACTTTCACATCGCCCGTATAGTAGGATTTGGCCGGCGAGGCGATAATCACAAAGCGGTAGGATTGCGATGCCGAGGCGGCAATTTCGTTATCGGTGGCAAAATACACGGGACGCAAATAGAGCGAAGCGCCGAATTCCTTGGGAATCCAATCCCGGTCAATATCCACCAGGGCTTTGAGTCCTTGCATAAAATATGACTCGGGAATGGCGGGCATGGCCAGGCGCCAGGCCGAACGGTTGATGCGTCGAAGGTTCATTTCGGGCCGGAAAAGAAACACATTGCCCTGCTCGTCCTTGTAGGCCTTCATGCCTTCGAACACCGCTTGGCCGTAATGAAAAACCTTGGCGGCGGGCTCCATGGGCATGGGGCCGTAAGGAACGATTTGAGGCGTTTCCCACTTGCCGTCGCGATAGTCGGCCACGAACATATGGTCGGTAAAAATGGTGCCGAATTTGATGTCCGAAAGGTCGGTTTGCGGAAGTCGGGAGGTTTTGACGCGTGTAATCTTAATCGGGCCCGTATCTTTCATAGCATTCCATTTTGTTAAGCAAATATAGCGAAAAAATGCGAATTATTCAACCACAATGCGCATATTTCCCTTGAATTTTATCATTTTTCAATTTATTAAAATAAAAAATATGTAATAAAAAATTTGTTTGACTGCGAATAATGAAATGAAAACCGGCGAAAATCGGAAAAAGTTATACCTTAGCCCGTTGAATTTGCATACTTTAATCCGGCTATGACCAAGGAAATTTTTCGTCGTATCCGCACCGGCGACGGCAGTTGGACCGTCCGTCATGCCGCCTTTGCCGAAACCTATCATTCCATTCACGGAGCCCGCACCGAAAGTATGCATGTTTTTATTCGCAACGGTTTGGCATATGTGGCGGCGCTTGGCGGAAAAAAATCCGTGGCCGTGTTGGAAATGGGCCTGGGCACCGGATTGAACGCCTTGCTCAGTTACGAATATGCCCGTAGCCAAGGGATTAAAATACGCTACACGGCCGTGGAAAAATTCCCTTTACAAAACGGAGAAATTTTGCTCGAAGGTTTGCCGGAGCACGAAGCGCGCATTTTATCCGAAATTCACCGATGTCCTTGGCATGCGCCCTGTGAGTTGGATGCTTTTTTCGAACTGCAAAAAGTCCGGGCCGATTTTACGGATAAGACCTTTCCGGCCGAAACATTCGATTTGATTTACTACGATGCATTCAGTCCGAACATTCAACCCGAATTATGGACGCCCGAACTGTTTCGGCGCATGTTTGCATGGCTGAGGCCGGGCGGCGTATGGGTAACCTATGTGGCCAAGGGGCAGGTGCGTCGCGATTTGCAGGCCGTAGGATTTGCAACGGAACGTCTGCCCGGCCCGCCGGGCAAGCGGGAAATGCTCAGGGCCGTCAAACCGGAAAAGTCGTGAACCGGGCCAAGGATTTATTCGGGCGGGCCTTGTGGGACCATGTGCGCGGCCGAGGCCGGGATATGATTACGTGGACCTCGCTTACGCCGCCCGAAATATTGCGCACGGCTTACTTGTTTCGCGACTTCGAACGGATGCCGGAATATGAGCGTTTGGCCTTGCAAGCGGCCGACGGGCGGATTTTGGACATCGGGGCGGGGAGCGGTTCGCATGCCCTTTGGTTGCAAGCCCGTGGTGCGGAGGTTTACGGCTTGGACGCTTCGCGCTTGGCTTGTCGCACGATGGAACATCGCGGCTTGCGCCGCCGCCTGTGGGTCGATGTGTTCGACTTGGAGCCCCAAAGCCGTTTCGACACCTTGCTTATGCTGATGAACGGTGCCGGATTGGCGGGCAGGCGGAGTGGGGGACCGCGGCTCTTTTCGCTGTGGCAGCGGCTTTTGGCCCCCGGCGGACAGGTTTTGGTGCACACTTCGGACATTGCGTATGTGTATGCCGCCTATGATTTGGCTTTTCCGGCCGGGCGATACTATGGCGATGTGCGGTTTTACATCAAATACGGCGGGCAATGCACGGCCTTCGATTGGGTGTATTGGGCGCCCGAGGATTTATTGGCCGATGCCCGGGCATACGGATTCCGGGGCCGGGTTTTGTATGCCGACGATGCGGGTGATGCCTTGCTTCGGTTTACGCGATAATTTTTTTTGACGCTCCGCAAGCCCTCGGGGCGCCGGCGGCGGAATGAAATTCCGCGCCGGCGGCGCAAATATTCCGGCGGCCAATGCCTTGATGCGGGATTTGTCGGTTTTTCAACGTTTTGATAAGGAAACTTCCGTGTTTTTTTGCGCCGCCGGCCCCGCGCCTTGCGCGGCGCCGGCGCCCCTGGTCTTGCTCCGCGGCTGCGCGAACCGCCTGACGGCGTTTCACTTCGCGTGCTCCGGCAGCCCTACGGTCTGCCTGCGCGGCTCCACAAGCCTGCGCGCCTTGCAAGCGGCGGCGCTTGTCTTGTTCCGCGGCTTCGGGAACCTGCGGCTTTCAAGGGCCGACGCCAAAGCCGCGCCTTGTTTCCCTTCGCAGCTTCGCAAGCCCTTCGGTCTTGCTCTGCGCGCATCGGAGCCGCCTGCGGCGTCTCCATGCAGGCCTCGGAACCCTTCGGTTTCCTCGGCGGACGGCGAACCCGCATGGCGGTTTCGCCTTTATTTGTTTTTTTGTTGACAATCAAATGTTTAACGTTTTTGTAGAGACGCCCAAATTGGGCGTCTCTACGGGATGTATGGGAAATGAATTAAATCCGCGCCAGGGATGGGAGCGATATGAGCCGCCGGCGGTGCCGATGGTTTTCCGCCCGGCGGAGGCGACCGGCGGAAGCCCCACGCACGGGCGGGCGCGGGCGCGCGGCACGCGCGCCCGCGCAAAACCACGGCATCCGCCAAGGCGAATATAAGCGGACAGCCCGGTCCCGACATTGCGCAAGCAATGTACGGGAGGCGCCCAAAAAAATGTTATCGTCCGGCAAAAACCGCATGGGATTTTCCGTCCACGCCCAGAATGTAACGGCCGTCCGGCGAACAGGCCAATGGCCTGAAAGGCAGTTTGCGTATGCCGGCCTTGCTTACCAAATAACCGGTGGAATCGCCCGCCAGGCAGAAATAAATCCGGTTTCCGGCCCGGAAAATTTGCACCGGACGAAGCCCTTCGGGTAATTGCTTGATGCGCTTGCCGTCGAGCCATATCCGGCCTTTCCGGTCAGTGGCGGCGATGTGTTCGTTGGCAATGACCACGTGCTTGAATTTACGGCCGCCGAACAACTTGCGCAGTTTTCCCGAGCTGCGCAGTTGCAGCACATGTCCGGCCGTGTCCACCGTGATAAAGCCGCCTTGGTAGGTTTTCCAAATGCCGTCGCGGCTGTGGATGGACTTTTTGACACGGATGCGTTCCTGCCCGCGGCGGTTGAGCACCCGGAGCCGGCCGTCGGTTTGTTGAACGAAAATATAATCCTTGTTGCCGATGCGCAGGTGTTGAGGCGGAGCTTGCAGCGGAGCATTGATTTTGTCGAACGAAAAGCCCTTGACCGGTTTTCCTTGGATGTCGTAAAGCATTAACCGGTTGCCCAGGGGAACGGCAATGCGGTAGTGCCGGTTCCGTTCGTAATCGAAAAGACCGGTGGGGCCGGTGGCTTTCAGGTGAAGCGGAAACGGCTTGACATAAGTGCCGCGAATGTCCATCACATACACGCCCGAAGCGGTGGCATACAGGAATTGGCGTTTGCCGTTGCGATACATATCCACCTGATAAACAGGGCCCGAAACAGGTTCGTCGATGTTCTTTTGCCAGCGCGGTTTTCCCTTGCCATCGAGCAATACCAGGCGGTTGGCTTGGTCTTGAAACAAAAGCTCATACCGGTGTGCGCGGTGGTTGTAAACCCATTGCGGCCCGAAACGGATGCCGCCGGCTGCCGGCACGTCGAACAGGCGGGTAAAAAGGGTGCGCCGGCCGGATGTTGCGGGCGCTTGTTCGTCCGAAAGTTCGGCGAAATTTTGAAAAATCAAATGATCATCGTAGCGGATGCCGAACCACCGGTTTCCTTCGCGAAGTAGCAAATGCATGTCGGCCGAGAGGAAATCACGCAGTTTGTCGGACGTATTGTCGGGCATTTCTTTGTTGAGGTATTGCAGCAAAGTTTGCCGGTCGGGAGCCATGACGATAAGTTGTGCCTTGGCGGCCATCCAAGGAAGGGATTTGCGTGGCGCCAACGGATACAGAAAGGACGTCAACCGGGTGGAATCGGGGTTTTGAAAAATATCGGTTCCTTCAATGTTTTCGTAAGGCGTCAGCTTGTCAAATACTTCGCCGGGGCGTTCGGCCCGAAGGAGCAAAACGGGCACTTGGCCGTCCACACATGCCACGGCCTTGACCGAGGCATAACGCTTGGCGGGAAGGTTAGGACGGGTATAGCCCGCCGAAGCCAAAAAACTGGCCCAAAGACGCGCCCATACAGGGAAAGATTCCACAAAAACGGCCTTAAATTGTTTTTCATTTGCCAAGCGTTGAATCAAATTTTTTCCGCCCGTACCCACGGCCGCAAAAGCGTCGCGAAGGTCGTGTACCGAATCCGTTTCGAATCCCGAACCGGCGTATTTTTCCTGGCCGGGGGCTTCTACGTCCCAAATCCAAACATTGCCGTTATAGCGAAGGAAAAAATCAGCGTGAACGGGCAAATCCGCGGGACGCAATATTTTGGCGGGTTGAATATACCAGTTGGCAAAAGCTTCGCTGTTACGTTCCCTGCGGATGCGTTCCACAAGTTCAGGTGTCATGGGGACAAAGCCGCCGCGCATAAATTTGTGCAGCGCGTCGATGTTTTGCGTGAGCAATGTAAGCGTGTCGGTTACATAACGGTAAACCGTCGGGTTGCTTTGCGCAAAAAAAGTTTTTCCCTGATAATGCTGTTTGCTTTCGCCCGGACGGGACAGCGTATCGGAAGGCGGCAAAAAGGCCAAAACATAGGGTTCGGCCTTGCCCGCATAAATCCAATCCACAAAAAAATGATTGGTCCCCGAGGCCTTCAAAATCCGAGACAAACCGTCGGGGAGCATCCGGCGGCCTAGCAGGTCGGGGTGGGAAAATAAGCTGGTATCGTTTACTTCCAGTATATACCCCGCCTGTTGCAAAAAAACGGGTTTTTCGCCTGTGGTTTTATGCCGGCAGCCGGTAAGTATGGCCGCTGCAAGGATAAAGCCGAGCAGTGTTTTCGACATTTTTATTTGTGCGCCAACCATTGGAGCGGATTAAGTTTTCTTGTGTTTTGATAAATACGGAATTTCAATACATAGGTGCCGGATGCGGGATTTTTACCCACGGTGCCCAACCACATTCCTTTGTCCACCTGCTGGCCGGTTTTTACTTGCACGTTGGTAACATTCCCGTAAATGCTGATGTAATTTCCGTGGCGGATGTAGATGTTGGTATTGCCGCCGGGCACCACTTGAATCATCATCACTTCGCCACGGAAAACGGCATAAACCTTTTCGGCCGGTGGTGTGGTGATGTAAATGCCCGAGCTTTCGATGCGTACATTTTTGAAAACCGGATGACGTTGAACGCCAAATCCTTGGGAAACATAGCCGTGTTTTACGGGCCAAGGCAACCGGCCTTTGTTTCCGGCAAACGAACGGGCCAGGGCACGTCCTTGGGGTGTTAGGACAAATTCGCTGCGGCCCGATTTTCCGCGGGCTTTGTTGCGTCGGGCGATTTCGCGTGCAATAAGTTTTTGAATTTCACGGTCGAGCCGGCGGGCTTCGCGTTGTTTCTTTTTAATCTGACTGATGTAACGGGATTTTTGCTTGCGAATTTGAGCCAGCAATGCTTCCTGCTTGCGCCGTTCCTGTTCCAGGGAGCGTTTTTCGTCGGCCAAGCGGGTGAGCATATTTTCCTTTTCGTGTTTTTGGTCTTGCAAGCGTTGTTTTACCTGTTGGATTTCGGCTTGGCGCTGCTTGATTTCACGCGCTTGGCGGCGGATGTAATCGGTGTATTCGCGCAGGTAGCGCATGCGCCGGAAGGCCTGTTGGAAATTATCGGCCGAGAGGATGAAATAAAGCACGTGGTTGGTGTTGGAAAATTTATAGGCCTTGCGCACGCCCTGGGCATATTGGGCTTTGAGCCGTTCCAATTGCTGATTCAATTGTTCCAAAGTATCGTTTTTGCGGGCGGTTTGCCGGTCGAGGGCATGAATTTCGTCTTGAAGGTTGGCAATCAAGCGCTCGTGATAACGGATTTGTTCCTGACGCAAATGATAGATTTGCATCGCATTTTGTTCGTTATTGCTTACCCGGTGCAGTTGATTCCTGATGCGTAGGATTTGGCGGTTGATTTCATTGCGTTTTCGTTCCAATTCGCGGCGACTATGCTGGGCCCGGACGCCTTGCAGCATTAAGACCAAAAGGATACTTGCCAAAATTCGGACCGGATACAAAATTCGCCTTTTGCGCATGGGGTAAAGATACCGATTTTTCGGGTTAGTCAGAAATCGAATTCCAATTGCATATTGGGATGAAAACTTTTGCGGTGGTAGCGGGTGGTTCCGTATGCCAAAATGGCCTTTTTGTGGCCGGGTGTGGCGTAGCCCTTGTTGTTATGCCAATCGTATTGCGGATAACGGCGGTGAATAACGCGCATAAAATCGTCGCGGAAAGTTTTGGCCAATACGGATGCTGCGGCAATATTCAAATATTTGGAATCGCCGTCGATGACGGTTTGGTGCGGAATGTCGCCGAAAGGTTTAAATCGGTTGCCGTCCACAACAATAAACTCGGGTTTTACGGGCAAAAAGCGTAGGGCTTGATGCATGGCCAAAATGGAAGCGTTCAGGATGTTAATCCGGTCGATGACGTATTGCGAGACAAAGGCCACACGCCAAGCCAAGGCCTTGCGAATGATGATTTCACGTAGTTCGTAGCGTTTTTTTTCGGTCAATTGCTTGCTGTCGTTCAATCCCGGAAAGTGAAGGCGCGGCGGTAAAATCACGGCGGCAGCCACCACGGGGCCGGCCAAAGCCCCGCGTCCGGCCTCGTCGGTACCGGCTTCAAAAAATTTGTCGGAAAAACAGCGCCTTAGCATATTTCGAAATATTTTATTTACTTTGTCATTGGAACTAAGTAATCAAATAATATCGACCAACAAAAGTAAGAACTTTCGTACCATGAAAAAAATAGGATTTATTTCCGGTTTGTTATTATTACTCACAGGACAAATTTTTGCTCAGCAATGCAACCTTTTGGAGGTGAGCAACGATACCACCATTA
The DNA here is from genome assembly GCA_015494775.1 of Flavobacteriales bacterium. Taxonomy (GTDB): domain Bacteria; phylum Bacteroidota; class Bacteroidia; order Flavobacteriales; family Flavobacteriaceae; genus JAADED01. The sequence continues at coordinate 19,170 of WGAP01000087.1, forward strand.
CTTGCCTGAGCGATTCGGCATGTGTTACCTTGCATGCTTCGGTGATGGAAGGTATCAATGTGGGGACCAATACTTACCGGATTGAAAATCATTCGCCTTGTCCGCTGCCTCAAAACAATGTGGGCACCGTAACAAATATTACCAATGACGATGTTTGGTCCAGTGTTATTACGCTTCCTTTTACGTTCTATTATTTTGGACAACCCTATACCCAACTTTTAATTGGTGCCAACGGAGTTATCTCTTTTGATTTGAACAGAACAAACCCTCAAATTCAGCAACCGAACGGCTACTGTCAATGGCAATTTAACCAGCAAGCACCCAATACCCAATTGTTTCGTAATACTATTTTCGGTGCCTATCATGATGTGGATGTACGCTATGGAGGAAATATCCGTTACTACGTAGCCGGAACGGCACCGCAAAGGATGTTTGTGGTGGATTACGATAACGTAGCACAATATCAATGCAATAGCTTACACACTTCACAAAGGGTTATCCTCTACGAATCCACCAATGTAATCGATGTACAAATTATTGATAAACCCACTTGTACGAGTTGGAACAACGGAAATGCATTGGTAGCCATTCAGAATGAACAGGGAACGGTGGCATATGTTCCTCCGGGACGTAATACAGGGCCGTGGGCGGCAAGGAATGAATTGTGGCGGTTTATACCCAATGATCCGGGGGGAGGAGTTTACCAACTTACTTGGTACGATATGGCCGGTAATGTGTTGGGCACAGGAGACAGTTTACATGTTTGTCCTCCTACAACCACATCTTACCGAGCAGAATTATCCTTTGACGTGGGTAGTAATCACTACACCACATCGGATACCGTAACCGTGTATGTGGACTATTCACATGACAATGTGGATTTGGGTCCCGACCAACGTTTATGTGTCAATGATACTTTAACCTTGGATGCCACGGTGGCCAATGCCACTTCCTACCAATGGTCGCGAAACGGAACCGATATTCCGGGCGCTACCAATCCCACTTTTGATGTTACCCGGCCGGGTACCTATGCCGTATATGTGGAAATCGGAATGTGTAGCACCACCGATACCATTCAGGTTATTTACGAGGATTATCCGCAGGTGGATTTAGGACCGGATATCGAGGCCTGCCAAGGCGATACGGTTACCTTGGATGCCACACCGTCCAACCAGCACGGGAACGAAACCTACCAATGGTCCAAGGACGGAACTACCATATCGGGTGCAACTTCTCCCACGTTGGACGTAACCGAAACCGGCACCTACGTGGCCACGGTTACCAATGATGTGTGTACCAACTCCGATACCATCTATGTCCACTTCCAGGAGAGACCCGACCTGGATTTGGGTCCCGACCAAACACTTTGCTCCTACGAAACGGCTACGGTGGCTTCCAATATCACCAATGGCGATACCTATATTTGGGAAGTCAACGGGAATACGGTCAATACCACCGACACTTCCATCAGCTTGTCGGGGACGGGCGAATACGATGTGGTACTCACCATGACTCGCGGCGTATGTACCGTAACCGATTCGGTGCATGTTACAATCCTGGAACCCATCGTTATCACGGCCACGCCTCAAATTTACGGTATTCTGGACGTGTCGGCCACGGGTGGCATGAGCCCTTATCAATATGCCGTAACACCCGATGCCTATCAAAGTTCGGGACATTTCGAGGAATTACCCGATGGCGATTATACCGTTTATGTGCGCGATGCTCATGGTTGTGAGGCGGACACTTTGGTTCACGTTACCAATCTGATATTTCCTCCGTATTTTACACCCAACGGAGACAATACGCATGATTATTGGCGCGTGATCAATTCGGAATATACGCCCGATGCGGATTTATACATTTATAACCGCTACGGCCAACTTTTGAAAGCAATGAAAACCGATGCGGGCCAATTCTGGGACGGAACCTTCAACGGTATGCCGGTGGAAAGTACCGATTATTGGTACGTCCTGATTTTGCCCAACGGCCGTGTGTATAAAGGACATTTCTCCCTTATCCGCTAAAAAAACCGGGCCCGTATTGGGCCCGGCCGGATAAATTTTCGGGATGGATTAATGTTTGGTCAAATAATTGGCTACGCCTTCGAAATCGGGTTTGAGGGCTTCCTTGCCTTCTTCCCAATCGGCAGGGCAGACTTCGCCGTATTTTTGCAAGTGGGTCAAGGCGTCCACCATGCGAAGGGCTTCGCGCACACTGCGGCCCAATCCCAAATTGTTGACCAGCGCATGCTGCACAATGCCGTCTTCGTCGATCAGGAATAAACCGCGATAGGCCACCGGGGCGCCTTCGAAACGCATTTGACCGTTTTCGTCTTGGACATACTTGCCGCCCAATACGCCGTATTTCATGGAAATGGTTTTGTCCAAATCCGATACCAAGGGATAGGTAACGCCTTGAATGCCACCTTTGTTTTTGGGCGTATTGAGCCAAGCCCAGTGGGAATACTGCGAATCGATCGAACAGCCCACCACTACGGTGTTGCGCTTTTCGAATTCGGCCAAATGCTCTTGAAAGGCCAAAATTTCCGTAGGACACACGAAGGTAAAGTCCAAGGGATAGAAGAAGAAAATCACTTTCTTGCCGCGAAATTGTTCCAAACCGAAATCTTCGCGGAATTCGCCGCCATTGACCACGGCGACGGCTTTGAAATCGGGTGCGGGTTTGCCTACTAAACTCATAATAAAATTTTTTTAGGTTTATTTGTTACAAATATGCAACCGATTTTCCGTCCTGCCATCTTTTTTTCATTATAAAAAATGATAGGATTAAAAATTTCTTTTATACTTCATTTTTTCATATCCATTCCGGGCATAGTATTAGTTTTACCACCGCCGGGGTTCATCATACTGGTTTTTCCCAGTAATTGTGCCGATGCATCTATTTTGAAAACGCCGTTGCGGACGATTTCTTCGCCTTCTTGAAGCCCGCTGACGACTACATAATAATCACCGGCTTCGGGACCTAAAATAATTTCACGATACATAAAATCATTGCCTTTTTTGACATAGACCACCGAGCGTTTGCCCGTCCATAAAACCGCTGTTTTCGGAATCAGTAAACTTTCTTTATTTCCGGCTTGAATTTTTACAC
>WGAP01000088.1 GCA_015494775.1 Flavobacteriales bacterium
AAAGGCCGGCGGCTGAGTGCTGCGCCGAAGGTGCAGTGTATCGAAGCCCCGGCCGGTCAACACGGTCGCTTCGATACAATTTTTGCTGTGCAAAAATCACTCAGCGACCTACGTTGCGCCAGGGATGGGAGCGGTTATGCGCTGGCGGCGCTTGTTTTTTTCGCCCTTCGCGAGCCATTCGGACTCACTTCGCACGCATCGGAACCGCCTGCTGCTCTTCTCGTGGGAGACCTACATTGTTTTAATAAACCATAAGTTATTGAAAATCAATTCAAAATTCATAATTTAGAATTCATAATTATCCCCGCGCCGGGGCGCCCTAAAAATCCCGAATCCCAAAAAGATTTTTAATAAAGTGACAAAACACATAATTTCGTTCTCCGATATATGTTTAAATTTGATTTGCAAACAAACCCTAAATATCTACTTGTATGGATGCAAAGATCAAAGCGTTTATGGACTATGCCACTAAACGCAACCCTCACGAACCGGAATTTCTGCAAGCGGTCTATGAAGTGGCCGAAACCGTTATTCCGTTCATCGAATCCAATCCCAAATATAAAGGTAAAATGCTGTTGGAACGTATGATCGAACCCGAACGGGTGATCATGTTCCGCGTACCTTGGGTGGACGATCAAGGAAAACTCCATGTCAACCGCGGCTATCGCGTGGAATTCAATTCGGCCATCGGGCCCTACAAAGGCGGTCTGCGCTTTCACCCGACGGTGAACCTGAGCATTCTGAAATTCCTGGGCTTTGAACAAGTGTTCAAAAACTCCCTGACCACATTGCCCATGGGCGGCGGTAAGGGCGGTTCGGATTTCGACCCGCACGGCAAATCCGACATGGAAGTGATGCGCTTTACGCAAAGCTTTATGCAAGAGTTGTTCCGCCACATCGGCCCCGACACCGACGTGCCTGCGGGCGACATCGGCGTAGGCGGACGCGAAATCGGTTACCTGTTCGGTATGTACAAAAAACTGCGCAACGAATTTACGGGCGTACTCACCGGCAAAGGCCTGGCCTACGGCGGTTCGCTCCTTCGTCCCGAAGCCACGGGTTACGGATTGGTTTACTTCGTGCAAACCATGCTGGGCACCAAGGGCGACTCGCTCGAAGGCAAAACCGTGCTGGTTTCCGGTTCGGGTAACGTGGCCCAATACGCTACCGAAAAGGTTATCCAACTGGGCGGCAAAGTGGTAACGCTTTCCGATTCCAACGGCTTCGTTTACGACCCCGACGGCATCGACGAAGAAAAACTGGCCTTTGTGATGCACCTGAAAAACGTCAAACGCGGCCGCATCCGCGAATATGTCGAAAAATACCCCACGGCCCAATATTTCGAAGGTCAAAAACCTTGGGGCATCAAGGCCGACGTAGCTCTGCCTTGCGCCACCCAAAACGAAATCGACGGACAGGACGCCAAAACCCTGGTGGACAACGGTGTTATGTGCGTAGGCGAAGGTGCCAACATGCCCACCACGCCCGACGGTATCGAAGTGTTCCAAAAGGCCAAAATCCTTTATTCGCCCGGCAAGGCCTCCAATGCCGGCGGTGTGGCCGTTTCGGGCCTCGAAATGAGCCAAAACTCCATGCGCCTGCAATGGACACGCGAAGAAGTGGACCAAAAACTGCGTCAAATCATGCACAACATCCACGAAGCATGCGTCCAATACGGCACCGAAGCCGACGGCTATGTAAACTACGTCAAGGGCGCCAACATTGCCGGCTTTGTCAAAGTGGCCGACGCCATGCTGGCCCAAGGATACGTATAACAGGGAGATTTCTCCTCAACCGAACCGCTCTGTTTTGTGCAGGGCGGTTTTTTTTATTTTTAGGGCGCCTCCCCGCACATCGCGAAGCGATGTGCGGGGCCGGGCTGTCCGCTCATATTCGCCTTGGCGGATGCCGTGGTTTTGCGCGGGCGCGCGTGCCGCGCGCCCGCGCCCGCCCGTGCGTGGGGCTTCCTCCGGTCGCCTCCGCCGGGCGGAAAACCATCGGCACCGCCGGCGGCTCATACCGCTCCCATCCCTGGCGCAGCTTAAAGCCCGGTCTAATCCGAATATGCTTTTCCACGCCGGTAAGCATCCGAAATCCGCTCGATTTTTTCTAACTTCAAGGCCGGAAATAGCTTTGGTTATGGAAAAACAAATCATCGAATGCGTGCCCAATATCAGCGAGGGCCGCGATATGAACAAAATAAACG
>WGAP01000089.1 GCA_015494775.1 Flavobacteriales bacterium
AACCGATGTATTGACGTCTGAAATTTCGTAATTCTTTTTTAGGATTGGAAACATACTTCAAATAAGGGTATTTATAAGCGTCTATATTCAAGGTTAAATCCGTTTTGTACTGCACATTGGCGTAGTCAAAACTTTTGATTTGTTCCAAATTATACTGTTCCATCAAAATGGTTTCGGCCTTCCAAATCTGATTTTCGGTAGGCGTAAAACGCAAACTTTTTTCAAGAAATCTAGTAGAAGCACCATAGTTATATGGCAAAATAACATTACAGCCTTTAACCCAGGGGAGTTCGACAGATTGCACCTTTTGAGAAAAACCCGAATAGTAAATTAAAATCAGGATGATGAATGGAATGTATTTCACTTTGGCGATTTTAATTCAAACAAATTTAATCATTTCCAAAAAACACTCACGCAATTTGCCCATTATCTATTTTGTTTCCCTTGCAATGCCATATATATTTGTGCCACTTCCACCATTTTAACTAACTTTGAAAAAATTCTGCGGAATGAGTTTGGTCGGACCTTATGACTTGGCACGTGCATTGGGCATTCGCAAACAAAATGTTCTTTCCTACCTGCTGGGCGCCGGTTTGATGTATATCCTGCGGCTCGACAAACTCAACCGGTTTTATGCGCGCGACAAGCATCTCCACGGCAAGGAATTCCTGGACAAAATCCTCAACGAAATCGGCGCTTCGCTCGAAATCGCCCCCGAAGACCTGCGCCGCATTCCGCGCGAAGGCCCTTTTATCACCGTGTCCAACCATCCCCTGGGCGGTCTCGACGGTATGCTCCTGCTCAAACTCATCCTCGAAAAACGCCCCGACTACAAGGTGCTGACCAACTTTTTGCTCGACAAAATCGAACCCCTGCGCGATTATTTCCTGCCGGTCAACCCTTTCGAAGACCGCAAGGAAGCCAAATCCAGCTTTCCGGGCTTGCGTGCGGCCCTGCAATATTTGCGCCGAGGACATGCCATAGGCATTTTTCCCGCCGGCGAAGTGTCCACCTTCCGCGAAGGAAACATCTACATTGACAAGGATTGGGACGAAGCCGCCCTCAAACTCATCTACAAGGCCGGCGTGCCCGTTATCCCCATCTATTTCCACGCCCGCAACAGCCGCGTATTTTACTGGCTTTCGAAGTTGGGTCCCACTTTCCGCACGGCCCGCCTGCCGTCGGAACTTTTCAACAAAAAACGCTCGCATATCTATGTCCGCATCGGTCATCCCGTCAAACCGGACGAAATCCGCAACTTCCCCGACCACAAGGCCTTCGGCGAATACGTCCGCCGCAAAACCTACCTGCTGGCCAAGCCCTTCGAAAAACCGCCCGTCAAGTCCGCAGGTTTTTCCTTCAAGAAATTTTTCCCCTCGCGCGCCAAAAAAATCATCGACCCCGTGCCGGTGGACAAAATGATACCCGAAATCCTGGCCCTGCGCCAAGACGGCAAGCAATTGCTCCAACGCGGACAATACGAAGTGTATTTGGCCGAGAGCAAAGATATTCCCCACATCCTGCGCGAAATCAGCCGCCTGCGCGAAATCACTTTTCGCCGCATCGGCGAAGGCACCGGCAACCGCTTCGATTTGGACGCCTACGACAAGCACTACAAACATCTGTTCCTTTGGGACGACAAAGCCCGCAAAATCGTCGGCGCCTACCGCATCGGCATAGGGCGCGAAATATTCGAAAAATACGGCATCAAGGGTTTTTACATCCCTTCGCTTTTCCGCTTTGAGCCCGAAGCCGAATACATCCTCAAAAACGGACTCGAACTGGGCCGCGCCTTCGTCATCCCCGAATATCAGCAAAAACCCTACCCGCTTTTCCTGCTTTGGCAGGGCATTTTGCACACCATCCTGCGCTATCCGCAGCACAAATACCTGGTGGGTGGCGTGAGCATCAGCGACAAATTTTCCGACTTTTCCAAGGCCTTGATGATCGAATTTATGAAGTCGCACTACTACGACCCCTTCCTGGCCAACTACATCCACCCGCGCAAGGAATTCAAGGTCAAGCTCAAAGACGCCGACAAGGACTTTATTTTCGAAGCCGCCCAAAGCGACCTCAACAAGCTGGACAAAATCATCGACGAGCTGGAACCCAACTACCTGCGGATGCCCGTGCTCATCAAGCAATACATCCGCCAAAACGCCAAAATCATCAGTTTCAACGTGGACCCCGACTTCAACAACAGCGTGGATGCCCTGATGTATATCCGCATCCTGGACATTCCCGAAAAAACACTCAAACCCATCCTCGACGAATACGAGCAAAAACTCCGCGAACAAAACGGCGAATAATTTTTTGTCAGGGCGCCCGGCCGCCCACGTTCGGGGCCCCGCCGGCGGGCGAATGCCCGCAAGCGGATGGCCGGACGTTGGAACGAACTTGTCGCCGTCCCGCCCCGCGGCTTCGCCGCGGGGCGGGACGGTCTGTTGATTTTCAAAGGTTTACGTCCGGCCATCCGCCCGGCGCCTTCGGCGCCGCGGCGGGGCCACGGCCGTCGTTTCGCGATGACGGAGCACGCTCACGCCGACCGTTCCTCACGCGTTGCAGCAAGCATAAAATGTCGGATAAGTCGAAGTTATTTTTGTCGAGAACAAAGCCGGCAATCCGAAGGCATAGCCGTAGCTATGGCAAGGGTTGCCAATGCCGTAATCGGCAAAAAGACAAGACTTGGTGTAAAGGTTTTATGCTTGCTGCAACGCCAGATGGCGGCCGCCGGGCTGTCCGCTCATATTCGCCTTGGCGGATGCCGTGGTTTTGCGCGGGCGCGCGTGCCGCGCGCCCGCGCCCGCCCGTGCGTGGGGCTTCCGCCGGTCGCCTCCACCGGGCGGAAAACCATCGGCACCGCCGGCGGCTCATACCGCTCCCATC
>WGAP01000090.1 GCA_015494775.1 Flavobacteriales bacterium
GACCGAAGGGCTTGCGAAGCCGCGAAGGGAAACAAGGCGCGGCTTTGGCATCGGCCCCTGAAAGCCGCAGGTTCCCGAAGCAGGCGAAGAAGACCGCAGCTGCCGAGCGTAGCGAGGCGGCAAGGGCTTCGTAGCCCGCGGAACAAGACAAGGGGCGCCGGCGCCGCGCGAAAGCGCGGGGCCGGCGGCGCAAAAAAAACGGTGGAATTTTGCTTGTCAAAACGTAGCAAAATCGGTAAATCCCGTATCAATGCTTTTGCGCTAAACTTTTTTGCGCCGCCGGCAGCGGAATTTTCATTCCGCCGCCGGCGCCCCGACGGCTTGTGGAGCCGCGTAGAGACGCCGACAGGGCGGCTCGGAGCGCCATTAATTACATCTTGAATTTACGCCCCTTCCAACGAATGGGAAAGGGCAACCAAACGGCCAAAAATACCAATAAATACAGTAGCGGCGTAATCAGGTAGAAAAGCACGTCGCACCAAACGGGAACCCGGTAGGCGGACGTTTTGCGGAATTTTTGCCCGAATACGTATTCGTTGACCCACCACAACAAATTGGCAATGAGCCAATAAAGCGGCGCTCCCAAACCCAAAAAGAAACCCGCAAAAAGCAAACTTTGCCCCATTGCCCACCGGCGAATGTCCGCATCCTGCATACGCCGCGTCTTACGGGCCCATCGCAGGCGTTGGCCCAGCAAGGCCCCAAAGCCCGATTCGGCATCCGTGCGCACTATGAGTTCCGGCTGCAAACCCAATGGAAGGATTTCGCCGGGAAAACGGCGTTTCCAAGCCAGTAGCAAATACATATCGTCGCCACCGGCCACATCGGGCGCTTCGGCAAAACCTTTCAAGGCATCGAAGCGGTCGCGACGAAAAAGCAAATGGGCCCCGTTGGCCATCAAGGACTTGCCGCAGAGGGCCGAAAAACGGGTGAGCGATTGCAGACGAATGTTTTCCCATTGTTGCCATCGGCCCCAAAATCCTTTGCGGGACGGAAGTATGGCTACGGGCCCGGGCCGGAATGTAGCTTCGGGACGGGCAAGCAGCTCGGTTTTGAGCGCACGGAAATAATGGGGCGGCACCTGTGTGTCGGCATCCAGGAGCAATATCCAACGCCCTTTGGCGGCGGCAATGCCCCGGGTTTGGGCGTCGCGTTTGGGCGAAGCGCTCTGCCTTTGGGATGTAAGCAGTTTGAAATCCAAGCCGGTGGCATTCCGGCGAAAAATGTCGGCCGAATCGTCCTGCGAAAAGTCATCCACACCGATGACTTCCACGGGATAGTCTGCGGGCAAAGCACGCTTCAATGATTGCAGTAGGACAGGTAAATTTTTCGCTTCGTTGCGGAAAGGAATGACGATGCTCAACGAAAGTTGTTCCGGCCGCTTGCGGGCAGCAAGTTGCGGCATTTTACAAAGTCGTAACCGGTGAAGTTTGTAAGCATAAAACACCACCACCGCCATCCACAACAAGCCGGTGATTTCATACATAACCGCATTTTTTACGGGTCCAAAGCAAAATTTGCCCCGCCAATACGGGTAACAAGGTGTTCCAAAACCACATCCACAAAACCACGGCCGCCACTTCGGGCGCATTGTAACCCAAAGGGCCGAATTGCCATAGCCCTACGCTTCCTTTTACGGGTATATCCCAACCGAAGGCCAAAGGCATCAAGGACGACCACAGGTAATACAAAGCCGTATGCCGTGCCAGCAGGGCGGGCGAGGTACCAGGATGCACACGATGAAGCAGCCAAAGCATCATTCCGGCAAAAAGCAAATAACGTAGTAGCGCAAAACCGGCCAGTTGCATTCCGTAGCGGATCTTTCCGGCCGGCATTTTACGCGCACGCAAAACCGGGGGAACCGCAGCCGCACTTCCCCATAGCCAAATTCCGTTTTGAAGCGCTACCAGTCCCATCAGTAGCGTAACGGCCATTTGACTGAATTGCTGATAACTCACGGCCCGAAATACCCCGCGCGGATTGCTGTAAAACCACCTTTTCCCGGGCCACTCGCCACCCGATGCCGGCGTAAAAGCCGACCAGGCAAAGCTTTTCAATTGTTGGCAGGCGGCGTTTTTCCAACCCAACGGATGATAGCGCCCTACGGCTGCTTTCCACTGGCCTATGCGTAGCATCCAATTGCCGCCGGCAAGTAGCAAACTTCCAATCCAAAGCCACGGGTCGGAAGGACGGAGCAAGTGGCCGAAGGCCGCCCAGCGGTCGGCTTGGCCCCGGCCGTGCACAAGCAAAAAGATGATGCCCGCCACGCCCGCCACATAAGGCGCCATACGCCGTAGCCGGTGATAAAGGTGATTTAGCGGAATTATCGTAATTTTAGCCATATAAACGCTAGCTGTGGCGGAAATGCAAAATACGAAAAAAAACAAGGACGATTGGATTATTATGGGCGTGGATCCGGGCACCATCATTATGGGTTTCGGCATCATACGCATAAGCGGCGGCAAACCCCTTTTGGTGCTGATGGACCATTTGATGTTGAGCAAATACGATAACCATGCCTTGCGGCTCAAAAAGATTTTTGAACGAAGCCGGCAACTCATCGACCGGTATTTGCCCGATGAAATAGCGCTCGAAGCGCCTTTTTATGGCAAAAACGTCCAATCGATGCTCAAATTGGGCCGGGCGCAGGGCGTGGTGATGGCCGCGGCCTTGGATAGGGATATTCCCGTGATTGAATACAGCCCCAAAAAGGTCAAAATGGCCGTTACGGGCAACGGAAATGCGTCCAAAGAACAAGTGGCCGGCATGGTGCGCACGCTGATGAACATCCGCCAACTTCCCGACCGCTTGGATGCGTCGGATGCTTTGGCCGTGGCTTTGTGTCATTTCTACAACCGGAACAATGCCAAGGGACGGGCCAAATATTCGGGTTGGAAAAGTTTTATCAAAAACAATCCCGGCAGGGTGGAGTAGGGATTTTTCATAAAATTTATATGGGAAAATAAAATAATGTTTGAATTTTGTATTAGTCAAAATAAATAATTTCCGTTTTTTTTGTTATTTATTGAAGATTATACACATAAGAAAATCGGCCGGATCAAATGCGGATTTCAATTCCAAAAATTCCTATATTTGCGCCAACAAAAGCACGGCATGATGGCAACAAGTATCCGCGACCTTAAAAAAGAACTCAAATACGCCTTCGGCAGTCTGATTGATCAGGTTTTGCTCATTCAATTGGCATCGGACAAGGACAATAAATCCACCGGTGCATTGATCAACGAAATATTGGACGTTTACGAAGAATTTTTGGGCAAGGTAAACGCCCACCGCAAGGCGGAAGACAAAAAAGCTTACTTCAAACAACTCAACGCGGAAATCCGTGCCAAACTAAGTGAGTTTCAGGACAAAATCAACCAATTGTAAAGCCACCTTAGCTCAGTTGGTAGAGCAGCTCACTCGTAATGAGCAGGCCGCGGGTTCGAGTCCCGTGGGTGGCTCGGAGGGCTTCCGGTCATTGCCGGAGGCCTTTTTTTTGGCAATAAATGACCAAATCATTTGTCGGGGAATGCCAAGTTTTTATATTTGTCAAAATTCATCATTATTATGAAAAGCATTACGTATCAACAACCGGGGCAAGTGGAAGAAACGCGTTATGAACGCATTCACAATGTGGTATTTGACAGCGACAAGGAAGGTTCCCTGGCCGTAGCCCGGGAAATGGCCGATTTAATTCGTCGAAAGGCCGAAAAAAACGAATATGCCGTTTTGGGATTGGCTACGGGCGCATCGCCCATCAAAGTGTATGACGAACTGGTGCGTATGCACAGGGAGGAAGGATTGAGTTTCAAAAACGTGGTTACCTTCAACCTGGACGAATACTATCCCATGCAACCCGAAAACGTGAATTCCTACCATTACTACATGCAGCAATATTTGTTCAAGCATGTGGACATTCCGCCCGAACATATTTTTATTCCCGACGGAAACGTGTCCTTGGAAAATCTGGATGAATATTGCCGGTGGTATGAGGAAAAAATCAAGGAATTCGGCGGTTTGGATTTTCAACTTTTGGGTATCGGACGTTCGGGACATATCGGTTTTAACGAACCGGGGTCCAATATCAATTCACGAACGCGGCTCATTACCTTGTCCTACATCACGCGTGTGGATGCGGCACCCGCTTTTCACGGATTGAACAACGTGCCGCGTAAGGCCATTACCATGGGTATTGCCACCATTATGGAAGCCAAGCGTATTGTGCTTTTGGCCTGGTCCAAGAAAAAAGCCGACATTATCAAAAAAACGGTCGAAGGTGATATTACGGACGATATTCCTGCCACCTATTTGCAAAAACATCCGCAAACCACCTTTGTATTGGACACCGAAGCGGCATCGAAACTGACGCGTATCGATACGCCTTGGCTGGTCAAGGAAGTGGAATGGACGCCCAAAATGACCAAAAAGGCCGTGATTTGGCTCAGCGAAAAAACCGATTTGCCCATCCTTAAACTCACCGATAACGAATACAATCAACATTCCCTTTCGGGCTTGATTGCCCACTACGGTTCGGCGTATGATTTGAACATCGACGTGTTCAATTTGGTCCAGCATACCATCACCGGTTGGCCCGGCGGCAAGCCCAATGCCGACGACAGCAACCGTCCCGAACGGGCCAAGCCGTTTCCCAAGCGGGTTTTGGTGTTCAGCCCGCATCCCGACGATGATGTGATTTCCATGGGCGGCACTTTGGACCGGCTTGTGGAACAGGGACACGAAGTGCATGTGGCCTATCAGGTGGCCGGTTACAGTGCGGTTTCGGACGAGGAAGCATTGAAATTTTTGGAAGTCAATAACTTTTTGGGTTTTAGCAATGAAGAAATCAATCGATTGATGGCCGAATTGCAACAGGAGAACCGCATTTCCGACACCGACCTGCTCAAAAAACTCAAGGCCAGTATCCGCCGGGCCGAGGCCATTGCCGCCTTGCGCTTTTTGGGCGTTAAAGTGAATAATATCCACTTTTTGGATTTGCCCTTCTACGATGCACCTGAAATTCACAAACGCCATATCAGCGAAGCCGATATACGGATTATGGAAAATATCATCGACCTGGTCAAACC
>WGAP01000091.1 GCA_015494775.1 Flavobacteriales bacterium
CATATTCGCCTTGGCGGATGCCGTGGTTTTGCGCGGGCGCGCGTGCCGCGCGCCCGCGCCCGCCCGTGCGTGGGGCTTCCTCCGGTCGCCTCCGCCGGGCGGAAAACCATCGGCACCGCCGGCGGCTCATACCGCTCCCATCCCTGGCGCGGATTTAGTTATGAATTTTGAGTTTTTAGTTTTGAGTTGATTTTTATCGAAGCGACCGGCACTCAGCCACCTGTTTGTAGGTCATTGAGTGATTTTTGCGAAGCAAAAATTGTATCGAAATGACCGACCGGCCGGGGCTTCGATACACTGCTCACTGCGTTCGCAGCACTCAGCCGCCGGCCTTTTCCCCGCGTCTATAATGGGACATCCTACTTCGATTGACATATCGGGGTTTAGTGATAACCCGCTATTGAAAAATTATAGCGGAGCAAGACCGAAGGGCTTGCGGAGCCGCCGAGGAAACCGAAGGGTTCCGAGGCATGCAAGGAGACCGACAGGGCTCCGCAGCACGGGAAGGGAGACACCGTAAGTGGCTCCCGAAGCCGCGAAGCGAGACCGAAGGGCTCGCGTAGCCACGAAGAAGACCGCAGCCGCCGAGCGTAGCGAGGCGGCAAGGGCTTCGTAGCCCGCGGAACAAGACAAGGGGCGCCGGCGCCGCGCAAGGCGCGGGGCCGGCGGCGCAAAAAATGACGGGATTTTACAGTCGGGATGTAAAGGAAATGCCATACCTTACTTCAAAACATTGGCCGCTAAATTTTTGCGCCGCCGGCAGCGGAATTTCATTCCGCCGCCGGCGCCCCGACGGCTTGTGGAGCACACCCCTTTATCGATTGCCGAATAAATATTATCTTTGTGGCTCTAAAAATGTTGGCCCCGCCCCATGGAACAAGTCAAGTTGCACGATAAGGTCTTTGAGCGTTATATTCCGCACGCCAAAATCCAAGAAGCCGTGCGGTCATTGGCCTTGCGCGTGCGCGAAGATGCAGGCGACCGGGTGCCCGTTTTCATGGTGGTGCTCAAAGGCGGTATGGTTTTTGCCGCCGATTTCGCCAAATATTACCGGGGCGATATGGTGTTGGACTATATCCGTGTCAAATCTTACAGCGGAACCCGTTCCACGGGACGGATGGAATGGCTCATTGAACCTTCCGAACAGCTGAAAGGACGGCCGGTTTATCTGCTGGAAGACATTGTGGACACGGGCAACACCTTGGCCTTTATGCTCGACCGCTTGGCGGCCTACGAGCCGGCCTACGTTAAAATCGTCAGTTTGTTTTACAAGCCCGAGGCCTACCGCAAAGACATTCCCTTGAATTTTGTGGGAATGGAAATTCCCAACAAGTTCATTGTGGGCTACGGTTTGGACTACGACGAATTGGGCCGTAACCTGAAAGACGTTTATCAATTGAAAGCATAATTCCAAACTATGATGCACATTGTTATGTTCGGCCCGCCGGGGGCGGGAAAGGGTACGCAGGCCGGCCTGCTCAAAGACCGGCTCAACTTTGCCTACATCGCCACCGGTGATTTGTTTCGCAAGCATATGAAAGAACAAACCGAACTGGGGCAATTGGCCCGAACCTATATCGACCGCGGTGATTTGGTTCCCGACGAACTGACCATCGAAATGCTTAAAAACGAAATGGCCAAATATCCCGACGTACCGGGCATTATTTTCGACGGCTTTCCGCGCACCACGGTGCAAGCCGAAGCCCTGGAAAAAATGTTGCACGACCAAGGCGACAAAATCGATGCGGTATTGGCCCTCGAAGTGCCCGAAGACGTGCTTATAAGCCGTATTTTGAACCGCGGTAAAACAAGCGGACGTTCCGATGATGCCGAACGAAGCACGGTGGTCAAACGGCTGCAAAAATACAGGGAACTGACCGAACCGCTCAAAGATTATTATCGCCGGAAAAACGTGCTGAACGTCATCAACGGTTTGCAGGATATCGAAACCGTGCATAACGACATTCTTCAAGCCCTGGAAAACGTGGTCCGTCAATGACCGAAGGGAACTTTACCGATTATGCCAAAATCTACGTTAAGTCGGGCAGGGGAGGCGCAGGTTCATCGCATTTGCGTCGCGAAAAATTCGTTCCCAAGGGCGGCCCGGACGGCGGCGACGGAGGTCGTGGCGGGCATGTGATTTTGCGCGGCAACCGGAATTATTGGACGTTGTGGCACCTGAAATTCAACAAGCATTTCAAGGCCGAGGCAGGTCAACCCGGCGGGCGAAACCGCCGGTTCGGAAGGGCGGGGAAGGACATCGTTATCGAAGTGCCGCTGGGTACGGTGGTCAAGGATGCCGACACCGGTGAACTGCTGGGCGAAATCACCCGCAACGGTCAGGAACTGATTGTGGCCCGGGGCGGCAAGGGCGGATTGGGCAATTGGCATTTCAAGTCGGCCGTGCGTCAAACACCGCGCTACGCGCAACCCGGACTTCCGGGCCAAGAGCGTAACCTGATATTGGAACTCAAAGTGCTGGCCGACGTGGGCCTGGTGGGCTTTCCCAATGCCGGAAAATCCACCTTGCTTTCCAAACTCACGGCCGCCAAACCCAAAATCGCCGATTATCCGTTTACCACGCTCAAACCCAACCTGGGCATTGTGCCGTACCGGGATTTTAAGTCCTTTGTAATGGCCGACATTCCGGGTATTATCGAAGGCGCGGCCGAAGGCAAAGGTATCGGCCACCGCTTTTTGCGGCATATCGAACGCAATGCCGTCCTGCTGTTTACCATCCCGGCCGATGCCGATGATATTGCGAAACAATACCGGATTTTGCTGAACGAATTGGAAAAATATAATCCGCAACTCTTGGACAAAAAACGGGTTTTGGCCGTCACCAAATCCGATTTGTTGGACGAGGAATTAAAACGGGAAATCAGGGAAGAATTGGAACAATCCGGCATCCGGATTCCTTATGTTTTCATTTCGTCCTTCACCGGCGAGGGTTTGGAAAAACTAAAAGATTTGCTTTGGCAAAAATTACACGACGCCCCGGATGACGAATTGCCGGAAATTTCAAAAAAATAATGTAACTTTGCCATTCGAAAAAAGTGCATTCGCAACCCGTGGATAAACGACTGCGAAAATACGAGATCAAGCTCTTTGACTTGGAAGAAGGCACCAACCGGTTCGATTACCGGTTGGGTCAGGACTTTTTTGACGGTTTTGGAACGATGGAGTTTGAAAAGGCCGGCATTGACGCTACGGTAAACATTACCAAACGCGGCCAACTGATGGAGGTGGATTTGCACACCCGTGGCGCAGTTGAGTTGTTGGACGACCGTACGGCCGAGCCCTATATGCAGGATTTGAACGGGCATTTGCGCACCTTGTTGCGTTACGGACACGAATACAACGACGACAACGAGGATTTGATTATCATTCCCTACGACACGCCCGTGTTCAACGTAGCGCAATTGCTCTACGAGGCCGTCATGCTGAGCATCCCTATGAAGCACTTAAATCCGCAAAATGCTGCGGAAGAAACGGAACGGGAAGATGAACCCGAAGTCATCGACCCGCGTTGGATGGAACTGAAAAAATTATTAAACGATAAAAATACCTGATTATGGCACATCCCAAGAAACGACAATCGCGTGCCCGACGCAACAAACGCCGCACGCATTATAAGCTGAAATTGCCCCAATTGGGCATTGACCCTACGACCAAAGAGGCACACCTTTTGCATCGCGCCCATTGGCACGAAGGAAAACTCTATTACCGGGGCAAAGTATTGTTTGACCCCGAAGCCACTGCCGAATAATTATTTATGGTTATCAAAAACATTGGTCCCCGCGAGTATATTGCGGGGACTTTTGTTAAAGATGCCGGTTTTAGATTTTTGTTTAGAAAAAAAATATTACCTTGCCTTGGTGAAAACAAACCCTATGAGTTATGGACTTGAAAGAAATTCAAAATCTTATAAAATTCGTTTCCAAATCCGGTGTGAGCGAGGTCAAATTGGAGACCGAGGATTTTAAAATCGTCATTAAAAACACGCCGGATATTCAGGTTACATCCGTTCCGCACCCCGAGGTGCACGCCGTGCTTCCTGCGCACGCCGCACAAGTTCCCGCGCCTGCACCCGCGGCTCAGGAACAAATTGCGAAAAAGCCCGAAAAAAAAGAAGCGGACGAATCCAAATACATTACTATCAAAGCGCCCATAATCGGCACATTTTACCGGCGTCCCGCCCCCGACAAACCGCCTTATGTGGAAGTGGGCGATACGGTCAAACCCGGCGATGTGGTTTGTATTATCGAAGCCATGAAATTGTTCAACGAAATCGAATCGGAGGTTTCGGGAAAAATCGTCAAGGTCTTGGTGGAAGATGCCACGCCGGTGGAATTCGATCAACCGCTGTTTTTGGTGGAACCGCTCTAAACTTGTGGGCCTATGTTTAAGAAAATACTCATTGCCAACCGCGGCGAAATCGCTTTGCGGATAATACGCACCGCGCGTGAAATGGGCATCAAAACCGTGGCCGTTTATTCCAAGGCCGATGCCGATAGCTTGCACGTGCGTTTTGCCGACGAAGCCGTATGTATCGGCCCCGCTCCGAGCAACGAATCCTACCTGAACATTCCGGCCATCATCGCGGCCGCCGAAATCACCAATGCCGATGCCATTCATCCCGGCTACGGTTTCCTGGCCGAAAATTCCAAATTTGCCAAAATCTGCAATGACCACGATATAAAATTTATCGGCCCATTGCCCGAAATGATCGACCGCATGGGCGACAAGGCCACGGCCCGCGAGACGATGAAAAAGGTAGGGGTGCCGGTGATTCCCGGTTCCGAAGGTATCTTAGACTCCTACGAAGAAGCCGAGCGCCTGGCCGACGAAATCGGTTATCCGGTGATGCTCAAAGCTACGGCCGGAGGCGGCGGAAAAGGTATGCGCGCCATTTGGGAAAAGAAAGATTTGAAAAAGGCCTGGGATACCGCCCGTCAGGAAGCCAAAGCGGCCTTCGGCAACGACGGAATGTATTTGGAAAAACTCATCCTGGATCCGCGTCATATCGAAATTCAAATCATCGGCGACCAATACGGAAATGCCGCCCACCTGTCGGAGCGTGATTGTTCCATTCAACGCCGCCATCAAAAATTACTCGAAGAAACGCCGTCGCCTTTTATGACCGAGGATTTGCGCAAACGTATGGGGCAGGCGGCGGTCAAAGCGGCCAAAGCCATCAATTACGAAGGTGTGGGCACGGTGGAATTCCTGGTGGACAAAGACCGTAATTTCTATTTTATGGAAATGAACACGCGTATTCAGGTGGAGCATCCCATCACCGAACAGGTAATTGACTATGACCTTATTCGCGAACAAATCAAAGTGGCTGCCGGCGTGCCCATAACCGGAAAAAATTATTTTCCCAAATTACATTCCATCGAATGTCGTATCAATGCCGAAGACCCCTACAATGATTTTCGTCCTTCGCCGGGCAAAATTACCGTGTTTCACGCACCGGGCGGACACGGCGTTCGGCTGGACACCCACGCCTATGCCGGTTATGTGATTCCGCCTTTCTATGATTCGATGATTGCCAAACTTATCACCACGGCCCAAACCCGCGAAGAAGCCATCGCCAAAATGAAGCGTGCCTTGGATGAGTTTGTGGTCGAAGGGGTGAAAACCACCATTCCATTCCACCGCCAACTGTTGGACAATCCCGACTTTGTGGAAGGGAAATACACCACCAAGTTTATGGAAACCTTCCGTTTGAAACCCGAAGAAGATTAATTTCTTGCATCTTATAAATCCGGCCCCTTCGGGGGCCTTTTTTAATCCTTATTCATCAAATCAAAGCATTATTTCATCAAGTCATAATCGAATTTCAGGCAAAAATATTGATGACAAATGATGTTGCGGTATAATTTTTGATAAATTTGAAAAAACTTTTCTCTTGCTGTGAAAAGATTTTTACCGCTTGCCGTTTTACTCGTTTTTTGGCCTTTGGCGGGTTACGCCCAAACCAGGGTGGCCGGCATCGTTACCGACGAAAAAGGCCAACCCATGCCTTATGTAAACATCGTTTTCAAAGGTTCGGTCAAAGGAACCATAACGGACGAAGAAGGCCGGTTTTACTTGGCTTCGGATAAAACCTATCATACTTTGGTGGTGGCCTTTATGGGCTACAAAACCAAAGAAATTCCCATCAAATCGCGCCAACTCAACCTGCGTATCCGCCTGGAACCCGAAGCCCAAAATTTGGAAACCGTAACCGTAGCCGTGGGCAAGCCGCGCAACAAGGGAAATCCGGCCATTGCCCTACTCAAAAAAGTACGCGCCCGAAAACATCGCAACGGGCTCGGCGGTGTGGATTATTATCAATATGACAAATACGAAAAAATCGAGTTCGACCTGTATTTGCCCGACACCAACTATACGCTGAAACGCCTGCCCAAGGATTTTCGTTTTATCGGCCGTTATGTGGACACGTCCACCATCACCGGACGGCCCACTTTGCCGGCTTTTATCAACGAATCCTACTACAAGGTTTACGGACGCAACCGCCCGCCGGTGCGTAAGCGCGAAGATTTGATTGCCACCAAGGCATCGGGCGTAAACAACAGCGAGTTCACCAATGTTTATCTCAAAGATATTTATGCCGATTACGATGTTTACAGCCCGTTTATCCGGGTTTTTGACAAGAAATTCGTCAGTCCGCTTTCGCCGTTGGCGCCCTTGACCTATTATTTTGTTTTGGCCGATACGGCCGAAATCGACGGCTTGAGGTCGTTCAACATTATTTTCTATCCGCGGCGCAGCGGCGATTTGGCTTTCAAGGGCGATATGTGGGTGGCCGATTCGCTTTATGCCGTGCAGGATATTTCGTTGCGCGTCAGCCGGCGTGCCAATGTGAATTGGATTAAGGATTTTTATTTGGAACAATCCTATTACCTTTACAATGACAGTGTTTATTTGCCCAAGCGTTATTTTGTGATGACCGAATTGGGCGCCGAGGAAATCAAATCCATCGATTTGTTGGTCAAAAAAACTACGGTTTACCGCCATTATGTGCTTAACAGGCCTTTGCCTGACAAGTTTTACCGCCACGAAAAAAGCATTTACGACAAGGATATTTACACCAAGCCCGATACTTTTTGGACGCGATTGCGTCCCGAACGGCTCAATCCGCGGGAAGAAGGCGTCTATCAAATGCTGGATTCGCTGCGCCGGACCAAAACTTTCCGCCGGCTTTCCAAATGGGGTAGCGCCATCGGTTCGGGATATTGGGAAATACCCAAATGGCATTTCGATTTCGGGCCCATTTTTTCCATTGTGGGTTACAACGACGTGGAGGGCTTGCGCATTCGCTTGGGCGGGCGCACCTATTTTCAAACCAATGATTTGGTTCGCTTCGAAGGTTTTACGGCCTACGGATTTATGGACCGGCGCTTCAAATACGGACTGAGTGCCAAAGCGGTACTTTCGGTCAAGCCGCGCTTGATGCTGGCGGCCGGCTATCGGCACGATATCGAACAAACGGGCGTTTCGCTTACGGCCCTTGAAGAGGATGAACTCAACCGCAACCTTTCGGCCAGCTTTGTGCTTTCCACCGGCGACAAAACCAAACTGACCGATTTGCGTTTGGCTCAGGCGAGTATCAGTTTCGAGCCGCGAAAAAACGTGGCCTTCAAATTGGGCGGACAATACAAGGATATGCGTTCGGCTCATCCTGCTTTTCGGATGGATTATTACGACCCGAGCGGACAGGTGCGCGGCATTTTGCGCCAGCCCGAAGTATATGCCCAAATCAAAATTACGCCGGGCCGCAAGATGGTGGGCTACGGCGTAAAGCGCTACGAAGTCAACAGCAATTATCCGGTGTTTTTGGTGCGCTACACGCGCGGTTTCAGTCGCGGCAAGCCCGACGCCTTTGACTATGCCAAATGGCAATTTTATTTCGACAAGCGCTTTCTGATAGGCGGACTGGGCAAAAGCATCGTGCAGGTGGAAACGGGTTTTTTGGACGGCCGGGCGCCTTTGGGTTTGCTCAATGTGGTGCCGGGCAATCAATCCTATTTTTATGTGGGCAGTGCGTTCCAACTGCTTAATTATTATGAATTTATCACCGACCGCTATGTGGCCGTCAAATGGATGCACAATTTCGAGGGACGGATTTTGGACAAAATTCCTTTGATCAAGCGTTTGAAGTGGCGAACCATCGTTTTTGCCAACGGCGTTTGGGGCAGGATTTCGCCGGCCAACCGTGCGCTGAATGCTTCGGGAATGACCTATGTGGCGCCCGAAAGGCCCTATGTGGAGTATGGTGTGGGCGTTACCAACATTAAGAAGTTTTTGGAGTTGGACGCCTTTTGGCGCGCCGATTACCGCGGTCCGAACCGGCAGAATTTCGGACTGAAAATGAATGTAAGTTTAGATTTTTAGGGCGCCCCGGCGACCGGTTTCGGGGCCCCGCCGGCGGGCGAATGCCCGCGGCGGATGGCCGGACGATTGAATTTAGGTCGGTGGCCCCGCCCCGCGGCTTCGCCGCGGGGCGGGGCGTTCCATTGATTTTCAAAAGTTTACGTCCGGCCATCCGCCCGGCGCGCAGCCGCGCGCCGCGGCGGGGCCACGGCCGCTGCTTCAAGCGGCGGAGCGCTTTCGCATCGGCCGGTCCGAACACCGTCGCCGTCGGGCTGTCCGCTCATATTCGCCTTGGCGGATGCCGTGGTTTTGTGCGGGCGCGCGTGCCGCGCGCCCGCGCCCGCCCGTACGTGGGGCTTCCTGCTGGTTGCCTCCGCCGGGCGGAAAACCATCGGCACCGCCGGCGGCTCATACCGCTC
>WGAP01000092.1 GCA_015494775.1 Flavobacteriales bacterium
CGTAGATACGAACAAGCAGGGTCAAGTATTTCCGGTACAGTTGCCGGTTGACCGAAGCAAAGTCCATGCCGTTTTCCAACAAAGCGGCTGCCTCGTTCCAATGACCCGTTTCCGTGCCCGCCCGGGCCGTGATGAATATCAAACGCGCATCGAACGGGAAACGTTCCATCAGGCGTCGCCCCGTTTGCCACCGCCGGCTTGCGGGCATCTTTGCCGCATTGCGGATAAAATCCTCCCGTCCGGGTAATGCGTTGCCGCCCGATTGCACTTTTTGTCCCGTTGGCGAAACGGCCGTTACTTTCGGCACGGGCGATTGATGAAGGCGGCGGGACACATAGCGAAAATCTTTGCGAAAACGCTCCGCCAATCCGGGCTGCCTTTGACAGGCCGAATCCAGAAAGCGGCGCGCGGCATCGTTTTGGCCTTGTGCCAGCCGGTTGAGCGCCAAGTAATAATACACCGAGCCCACCGTATCGTTCATTCGCAAACATTGGGTTAGCTCGGCCTCGGAACGTTCGTATTCGGCAGTGATGTAATGATAAACGCCGTCCAAATACAGCCGATTGAACTTTTCGAAAGGCGTTTCACCCCGTTGGGCCGTTAAAAGTTGAAAAGAAGCCAATAAAATCAGTAGCAGAACGTGCCTTTTCATGATTTGTTCAAAATTTCGGAATAATCCCCCAAACTGACCGGTTGTTCCAATGCGTTGATACGTGTGTGATTGCCTATCATGCTTTGCGAAAACCGGCTACCGGAAATATGGTTTTGCTCGCCGATCAAGGCATGGGAAATACGGCTGCCGGTAATATGACAACCGCTGTGCACACTAACGTAAGGCCCAATTTCGGAATCCTTGATTTGAACGCCCGGACCGATATACACCGGCGGGTGGATGCGCACGTTTTCCAAAACGGCATCCCCGTCCACCAGTGGCGTGCCGTTCCGGCTTTCGATGTCCAAAACCGCGCGGTTGGTATCCAAGGCCGCCCGGTAATTGCCGAAATCCATCCAGCGCTCAATGGTGGCGGGCATAAACATAAGCCCTTTGCGCAACATATTTTCCAAGGCATCGGTGAGTTGATACTCGCCTTTGCGGCGGATATTTTCACGGAGCAAATAATCGATTTCGTCGCGCAGTTGTTCGCCGCGGCGGAAGTAGTAAATGCCCACAATGGCCAAATCGGAAACGAAATGTTCGGGTTTTTCCACGAACCTCGTAATGAGGCCGGCATCGTCCAGTTGCACCACGCCGAATTGTTCGGGCCGCTCCACCCGCTTGACCACGATGACCGAATCGGCCGAAGGGTCCAACCGGATGGCGCCGTCAAACAAAGTGTCGGCATAGGCCACAAACACGGGCCCTTGCAGGAATTCGCGGGCCATGGCAATGGCGTGGGCCGTGCCCAGGGCCTCTTTTTGGTAGCGGATATGCCCGCGGGCGCCCAGGCGTTCGGCCAAATCCAAAAGCCGCTTTTCCACCGCCGGGCCGAATTCGGGTTTGATAACGAAAACGATATTTTGAAAGGGCGTATCCAACTGCCGGCCGATGGTTTCCACCAAGCGTTGCACCACGCTTTTTCCGGCCACTTTGATAAGCGGTTTGGGCACCGTGAGCGTATGCGGACGCAGGCGCGTTCCCCAACCGGCCATGGGAATAATCAGGTTCATAGGCCAAAGTATTGTTTATTTAGCACAAAATAAAGCATTTCGACGCGGACAGGCAAACGGGGACGTATTTTGAATGATTTTTTTGGGGCTTCGGAAAACTATGCTTTCGCAGGCCGACGCCCGTGCCGCGCTTGGTTTCCTCCCGATATTGCTACGCAATCTGCGGGCAGCGGAACTTGTCCTGCACATTGCGTAAGAATTGGTAAAAATTTTTATATTTGAGCATGAAAACTATTTATAGCTTATAGAAAAACTAACTATACCCAACAAAATAAAGAAAATAAAACAATACAATGTTTGCATAAATGTGATATATAAGTAACTTTGTAACTATATACGTACGTTGGTAGCAATGAGAGAAAACAAAAATAAATGAACCCGTTGTGCATTTTAAATGATACTAATTTTAATATTGTTGATATTTCTAGCGAAGATGAATTTATTGATAAATTGGATTAGAGTCAGGGAAGTTATTTTTGATAAGATGCGCGTTTTAAATCCTTGGAATGATTTGGCATAATTTCTA
>WGAP01000093.1 GCA_015494775.1 Flavobacteriales bacterium
AGCATAAAACCTTCACACCAAGTCTCGTTCTTTTTGCCGATAACGGCATTGGCCATCCTTGCCATAGCTACGGCTATGCCTTCGGATTGCCGGCTTTGTTCTCGACAAAAATAACTTCAACTTATCCGACATTTTATGCTTGCTGCAACGCTGTGAGGAAACGGACGATGCGAAAGCGCTCCGCCGCTTGAAGCAGCGTCCGTGGCCCCGCCGCGGCGCGCGTCAGCGCGCCGGGCGGATGGCCGGACGTAAACATTTGAAAATCAATGGAAAGACCCGCCCCGCGGCTTCGCCGCGGGGCGGGGCCACCGACGTAAATTCAATCGTCCGGCCATCCGCCGCGGGCATCCGCCCGCCGGCGGGGCCCCGAACGTGCGCGGCCGGGCGCCCAAAAAAAACACCCCAACCGCCGCTTTTTAACAGAAATTCTCCGCCCTTTCGTTGTTTTTTGCCGATTTTGTCCTATATTCGTAACTTATAACGAAAAATTATGGGAGATTTTAATGTGCACAAGGCCGCATCGCCCGAAGAAATCGCCAAATTCACCAAAAACCTCCTGCGCGATATTCAGGCGCTCGAATTTATGCTCCGCGAGGATTGGTTCGACCCCAGCGAAGCCCACATCGGGGCCGAACAGGAATTTTGTTTGGTGGACAAAAATTTCAAACCCAACCCCATCAACCTGGAAATTATCCGCGAAGCGGATATGGACAACCTGAGCCCCGAATTGGCCCGGTTCAACCTGGAAACCAACGTGGACCCGCAAGTATTCGGCGGCAAGTCCCTGTCGGTAATGGAAGCCCAAATCCTTTCCGACCTGGAAAAAATCCGCAATATCGCCCGCCGGCACGAAGCCGATATTATCCTTACTGGCATCCTGCCCACGGTGCGCAAATTCGATGTGGAACGCGATAACATCACCCCCATCGACCGCTATTTTGCCCTGATGGACGCCCTGCGTGAGATGCGCGGCGAAGAGTTTATTATCAACATTACCGGCATCGACGAACTCAACATTAAACTCCAAAGCGGATTGATCGAAGCGGCCAATACGGGCTTTCAAGTGCATTTGCAAGTGCGGCCCGAAAATTTTGCCAAGCGCTACAACATTGCCCAATTGATAGCAGGCCCGGTGATGGCCTTGGCGGTCAATGCGCCGCTGCTTTTCGGCAAACGGCTCTGGCACGAAACCCGCGTGGCCCTGTTCCAGCAATCCATCGACACGCGCGTGAGCAGCGAACACATCCGCGACCGGCACCCGCGGGTAACCTTCGGTACCCGTTGGGTGGATGAAAGCATTTTGGATATTTTCAAGGAAGATGTGCTACGCTATCGCGTGCTGCTGGGTGCCGATATTCCGCACGACAGTTTGGAATATGTCAAGCAAGGCAAAGTGCCCGTGCTCAAAGCCCTTACGGTGCACAACTCCACCATTTACCGCTGGAACCGTCCGGTTTACGGTATTTCGCCCAACGGCAAACCGCATCTGCGCATCGAAGCGCGTATGTTGCCCGCCGGGCCTTCCGTGGCCGACGAAATGGCCAACGCCGCCCTGTGGCTCGGACTGATGGAGGGCTTTGCCCGTCAATACGACGATGTGCGGCCGCTTATTCGCTTCGAACACGTCAAAGAAAATTTCTACGCCGCCAGCCGCACCGGCATGGCCAAAAAATTCAAGTGGATCAACAACACCGCCTACTACGCCGACGACCTTATCCTGAACGAACTCCTTCCCTTGGCACGCGAAGGACTCCAAGCCCGCCAAATCGACGCCGGCGACATCGACCGCTATCTGGGCATCATCGAACAAAGGGTCAAACGCGGACAAACAGGCGCCGGTTGGATGCTGGAAACCTACGGTAAATTCAAGGATTCGGCTTCGCGCGAGGAAATAATGACGCTGATTACTTCGGCCACAGTCCGGAATCAAAAAAACGGCACGCCCATACACGAGTGGCCCCTGCCCGATATGCAGGAATTGGCCCACTGGCATCCGTCTCAACTGCTGGTGGAAGAAGTGATGAAAACCGATGTGATTTCCGTTCATCCCGAAGATATTGTGGAACTGGTGGCCGACATGATGGACTGGGCCAAACTGCGCTACGTGCCCGTGGAAAACCACAAAGGCGATTTCGTGGGATTGGTAACCGCCCGCCGTCTCCTGCGCGAGCTCAGGAAAATGGCCTTGCAAAACAACTATCCCGACCTGCGCATCAAGGACATTATGCTCACCGACCCGCATATCATCGGGCCCGAAGAAAAATTGGAAAAAGCCGTGGAAATCATGGACCTTAACCGCATCGGCTCGTTGCCCGTGGTGCAAAACGGTAAACTGGTGGGCATGCTCACCGAAACCGAATTTTTTCACCTGAGCAAGCGGCTTTTTCACCGGCTTTAATCTTTTTTTAAGGAAGCGAAAAATTTGTAAATTTGCATTTCATTAATAGGGCGGAATGACCACGAAGGACAGGCATTTGTTTTTTGCATTGGAAAAATCCGTAGGTCCCAAATTATTGGTGATGGGCGGGATGCACGGGAACGAACACAGCGGCCCGCAAGCCATGCAACGGGTTGCGGAAAAACTCCGAGACCGTTCCGCCCAGATACGCGGCAGCATCTATTTTATCCTGGGCAATTTGGAAGCCCTGCAACGAAACGAACGCTTTGTGGATGTGGATCTCAACCGCATTTGGCGCGATGATTTGATCCGCGAGGCATCCAATGCAAAACAATATGACTTTAAAGAACTGGCCGAAATCCATGCCCTGATTGAAAAAATTTGCAGGGGAAATTACAAGGATTGCATCCTACTGGATTTGCATACCTTTTCGGCCGATTCGGGCTTGTTTTGTATTCCGGCCGAAAATCCCCCGAGCGAAAAATTAGCCCGTAGTTTCGGCGTCCCTTACATTGAAAAACTGGCCCGTTCCCTGCCCGAAACCGCTTTGAATTATTACGGCGAAAAAGGCATGACCTCCGTGGTTTTCGAAGGCGGCAAACACAACACGGCCGAAGCCACCGATAACCTCGAACGCGCCATTTGGATTACTTTGGAACAAACCGGCATTATCCGGGCCGGGGATTTCCCGTTTGTGGGACAAATGAAGAAATATCTGGAAAAAATTTCGCACGACCTTCCGCACCGGCTCGAAATGGTGTATCGCCACAAATTGGAAGATTATCACCACTACCGGATGAACGAAGGTTACTACAATTTTAAATCTGTCCGGCAAGGTGAACCCGTTGCCCGCCAGAACGGGCGCGAAGTGGTTTCGCCCTACGGCGGGTTTATGCTCATGCCGCTGTATCAAGCCAAAGGCAGCGACGGATTTTTTATCGTTCAGGAACGCGGTTCGCGCAACAACAAAACAAATTAACCATGGAAATCGCCCTCATAGCTCACGACGGCAAAAAGCCCGAAATGGTCCGCTTTATTATGGACCATAAGGATATTCTCAAACAAAACAATGTTCAACTCATTGCCACGGGCACCACGGGTAAATACGTGGAAGAAACCGGACTGAAAGTCCTGCGCCTGCTTTCGGGCCCCTTGGGTGGTGATGCGCAAATCGCTGCCCGTGTGGCCGAAGGCAAAACCGATATGGTCATCTTTTTCCGCGACCCGCTGGACAAACATCCGCACGAGCCCGATATTTCCATGCTGATGCGACTTTGCGATGTGCACAATGTGCCCCTGGCCACCAATCCCGCCACGGCCGAACTGCTTTTCAAAACCATTCCCCTACAATAAATGCAGAAGGACAATCAACATAAAAGCCCGCCGCGTTCCATCGAAGATTTGGGGGAATTCGGTCTCATTCATTACCTGACCGATGAGGTCAAGATTCGCAACCGATCCACGGTTTTCGGCATTGGCGACGATGCGGCCGTGTTGGAATACCGCGAACGGCAAGTGTTGGTTTCGTCCGACATGCTGGTCGAAGGGGTGCATTTCGACCTCAGTTATATGCCGCTCAAACATTTGGGTTACAAAACCGCCGTGGTCAATTTTTCGGATATATATGCCATGAACGGCATGGCCGAACAGTTTTTTATCGACCTGGCCGTGTCGAACCGTTTTACGCTCGAAGCCATCGACGAATTTATGGCAGGCGTCAAACTGGCATGCGACCACTACGGCGTGGATTTGTCCGGCGGCGATACCACATCCTCGGCCAAGGGAATGATCGTTTCGGGAACTGCCGTGGGCGGTGGTGAAAAAAACAAAATCACCTATCGAAAGGGCGCCAAGCCCAACGACCTTTTGGTGGTAACGGGCGATTTGGGCGCCGCTTACATCGGCCTTCAAATCCTGCGCCGCGAAAAGGAAGTTTTCCTGGCCAATCCGCAGCACCAACCCGACCTGGAACCGTACAGCTATATTGTGGAACGCCAACTCAAACCCGAAGCACGTAAAGACGTGGTGGAATGGTTGGCCCGCAACGATGTGGTGCCCACGGCCATGATCGATATTTCCGATGGGCTCTCGTCCGAAGCCATCCACCTGAGCCGGGCATCGGGTTGCGGCGTGCAGATTTACGAAGAAAAAATCCCCATTGACCACCGCACGGCTACGGCCGCCGAAGAACTCAACCTGCATCCCTTGGTGGCCGCCCTCAACGGCGGCGAAGATTATGAACTGCTCTTTGCCGTTGCCCAAAAAGATTATCCCCAAATCAAAGACGTGCCCGGACTGAGCATCATTGGACATTTTACCGAAGACCCCGGCGCCTTTTTGATTACCAAACTCAACGAAAAAGTTCCCCTGACGGCCCAAGGTTGGGATGCTTTCCTTCAACGCGAAAAAAACAAGTCATGATAAAATTTTCAAAACTTTTTTGGCCCTTATTTTTCCCGGCTTTATTTATGCTACAATCTGCCTGTTCGCCTTCGGGTAATAACGATAGCGAACAAACGCATACGAACTCCGTTACAGGTAAAACCACTTCGCCGCGCATACTCGACACCAGGGATTGGAAGACCTACCGCACCGACACGTTTTTCGTCAAATACCCGCCCTCCTGGACCGTGCAGGATAAAAATCTTTTGGCCAAGCCCATGCGTTTTTACCTTCGCAGTCCGCGCGTTTCGGCCAACGATAAATTTTCGGAAAACCTTTTGGTGGTCGAAGAACCGCTAAAAAAAATCAAAACCCTGGATGAATATTACCGGCAAAACAAAAAGGAAATCGAGGATGTGATGGGCAATGGTGTGGTTACCGAGCATAAAGTAACCGAAGGCCCGTTGCCTTACTACGAACTCAATTACAAGGTGCAAATGAACAACCGCGCCCTGCGGTTCCGGCAACATTATTATGTTTGGGACCATAAGGGCATCGTGGTTACCTTTACGGGATTGGAAAAGGATTGGAACAAATATATCGACACCATTCAAAGCATTTTTTCAACTTTCAAAATCCTTCCCGCCTTGCCGCGGAAATAGCCGATTTGGCGTCCTTGTTTCCGGCAATAAATTTCCGCTTCATAAGCCCAACGAACCGTTGAAGCATTTTTGTGTTTCAGCGCATTTGGGTTATGCGGAAATTTTTGTAAATTATGTTTCGAAAAACTAAATATTTTGTCAAAATGAAACGGGTTTTGCTACTTTATTTACTGCTATTGCTTCCGGTCTTGGCCCTTCGAGGTCAGGATTTCCGGGTTCCGCCCGATTTTGACCCCGACACGGTTCGGGATTTTGCCCGTTTCGAGCCCGCCGTGGTCAAGGCGGCCGATTGGTTGATGCACCATCCGCCCGATACCACCGCCCAAAGGCGCGAAATTGCACGCTTCCTGGTCACTTGGCTCGACAAAACACCCACGCTGACCATCGTGCTCGACCCCGACATTATCACCTTTACCGACTGCCCCGATTGCCTGTTGATTTACATGGCCGGCTATGCCAAACATGCCCTGCAAAATCCCGATGCATCGACCGCCGAACACAACATTGCCGCGGTGCATGCCGTGCTGGATTACTACCTGAAATACAAAAAGTTCCTCCCCAAATCCAAGGGCATTAAATTCTATTTGAAATTGGACAAAAAAGGAAAGTTGGAAACCTACATTCGGGAGCATAGTTAAAAATTTTTTTGTAAAAACTCCGCAAGCCGTCAGGCCTCCGCTCTCCTACGGTCTTTGTCTTGCTACGTAGCTCCGGCAACCGCCTTAGGGCGTTTGCCTTCGCGTGCTTCGAAGCCCTTGCCGCCTCGCTACGCTCGGCGGCGGCGGTCTTCTTCGCCGGCTTCGGGAACCTGCGCTTTTTATTAAAAATAAATCGCAAATCATTGAAAATCAATTCAAAATTAAAAATTCAAAATTCATAATTAATCTGCGCTTGTTTCCCTTCGCGGCTCCCGACATTGCTTCGCAATGTGCGGGACAGGTTCCGGCAGCCCTGCGGTCTGCCTTCGCGGCTTCGGGAGCCGGTCGCCCTTCGCCTTAGCTACGGGCGGCGTCTCCCTTCGCGTGCTGCGGAGCCCTGACGGTCTCCTTGCATGCCTCGGAACCCTTCGGTTTCCTCGGCGGTCGGCGAACCCGCAAGGCGGTTTCGCCTTCGGGCGCGGAAAACCCGCAATGTTTTATTTTTTATAAACCATAAGTCATTGAAAATCAATTCAAAATTCATAATTTAGAATTCATAATTATCTCCGCGCCGGAGCGCCCAATAACCATATCATCCAACCCTTCCAGAATTTTGCTTAATTTGGAATAAAATTCTTCGTGATGAAACGTATATCCCTTTCCGTTTGGCTTTTGGTGGCGCTTACCTTGACCGTAATTGCGGCCATCCGCGTTTTGGATACGCCTTTGCGCACCGGTGCCGCGCCCCAAGGCATCGTTTCCTTTGAACTGGCCGGACATTTGGACAGGGCCCGGGCGATTTTGACCGCTTGGAACCCACGGGCCAAAATCTTTGCCGGCATCAGTTTGGGCTTGGATTACCTGTTTATGCTACTCTACGGCTTGGTGCTTTGGTGGATTATTCGTGCGCTAGCCCTTCGCTTCCCGAAAGGGTCGGTCTTTTATGCCGTCGGTTTGTTCTTTGCCGCTATTATTTGGCTGGCCGTGGCGGCCGATGCTTTGGAAAACTATGCCTTGATTCGTTTGCTTACGGGTGGCTTGGAAGTATCGTGGGCCCGGCTCGCCGGCTTTTCGGCGCAACTTAAATTCGCTATCGTAGGCCTCGGACTGCTCTACGTCCTTGTGGCGGGAATGTTTGTGCTGCTTAGGCGGAAATAATTCCGTCAGTTGGCCATATCACTGATAAACTTGATGCGGAAAAGCCGCAATTCTTCCTCGTCGTATTCGTCGCCGAATTCCTCCAAGGCGTCGGAAATTTTGTCGCGCTCGGCTTCCATAAAGTAGTCGGTGAGTTCTTCGATTTGCTCCTCGTCAAACAAATCCTCGATGATATAATCGATGTTGAGCTTGGTCCCCATATACACCAATTGCTCCATTTCCTTGATCAGTTCTTCCAATTCCAAGCCCTTGGCGTGCATAATGTCTTCCAAAGGAATTTTTTTGTCGGTGCTTTGGATAATAAAGGCCTTGATGGCCGCACGCGTGGGCGCCGATTTGATAACGATGTCGTCCGGACGTGTAATGTCGTTTTCTTCCACGTATTTTTTGATCAATTCCACAAAGGGCTGACCGTATTTGCGCGCTTTGCCTTCGCCTACGCCGTAAATGCGTTTGAGCTCTTCCAAATCCACCGGATATTTGATGGCCATATCTTCCAATGACGGTTCTTGGAAAATCACATAGGGCGGCACTTTGAGCCGTTTGGCCATATCGTGGCGCAGTTCTTTCAGCATTTTGAGCAGGGTTTCGTCGGCGCCCGCGGACTTGCGCACCGGACGGGTAACGCTTACGGTTTCGTCGTATTTATGGTTTTCCGAAATCATAAAACTGCGGGGCGAAGCCAGGAATTCACGCCCCTTGTCGGTTACCTGCAATACGCCGAAATTTTCAATCTGCTTGTTCAATAATTTGTGGATGAGCAAATGACGGATAAGGGCGTGCCAAAAGTCGTTCTCCCTGTGCTTGCCCTTGCCGAAATAGGGATTCAGGTGCGAACGGTGGGTTTTGATCATCGCATTTTCCACACCACGCAGGATGTTGATCACATCGTTGATTTTGTAGTTTCCCTTCACCGAATTGAGCAAATCCAAAACCAGCATGGCCTCGTCCTTGGCTTCGATGCGCGGCTTGGGATTACGCATATTGTCGTCCATATCGCCGCCCGGATCTTTGGCCGGGTCGAACTCTTCGCCAAAGTAATTGAGCAAAAACTGCCGGCGCGACATCGACGTTTCGGCATAGGCCACCACCTCGTTGAGCAGGGCCAAACCGATTTCACGCTCCATTCGCGATTTTTCCGAAAAAAGGAATTTTTCCAATTTCTCGATGTCCTTGTAGGAATAAAAGGCCAAGCAATGGGCGTATTTGCCGTCGCGGCCAGCGCGGCCCGTTTCCTGATAATAACTTTCCAAGCTTTTGGGAATGTCGTAATGTATCACAAAGCGCACGTCGGGTTTATCTATTCCCATACCGAAGGCAATGGTGGCCACCACCACCTCGGCTTCTTCGTTCAGGAACATATCCTGATGCTTGGAGCGGGTTTTGGCATTCAGCCCCGCGTGATAAGGAATGGCTCGAATGCCGTTGATTTGAAGCATTTGGGCCAGGTCTTCCACCTGTTTGCGACTCAAAGCGTAAATGATGCCCGACTCGCCTTTGCGTTGTTTGATAAAACGGATAATGTCCTTGTCGATATTCTTGGTTTTGGGCACCACTTCGTAGAACAGGTTGGGCCTGTTGAACGAATCCTTGAACACCTGCGCATCGGTAATTTCCAGGTTTTTCAAAATGTCGTCCTGGGTTTTGGGCGTGGCGGTGGCCGTCAGGGCAATCAAAGGCATACCGGAACGCAACTTGTCCACGCTGCTACGGATATTGCGGTATTCGGGACGGAAGTCGTGTCCCCATTCCGAAATACAATGCGCCTCGTCCACGGCCACAAACGACACGGGCACTTGCTTCAAAAATTCGATGGTTTCTTCCTTATTCAGGGATTCGGGTGCCAAATACAGCAACTTAGTCCGTCCGGCCAACACATCCTCCTTCACTTGACGCAATTCGCCCTTGGTAAGCATCGAATTCATCACGTGGGCCAATCCCGGCTTGTCGGAAAGGCCGCGCACGGCGTCCACTTGGTTTTTCATCAACGCAATCAGGGGCGATATGACAATGGCCATACCCTCCGACATCAAAGCCGGCAATTGGTAGGTTAGCGACTTGCCGCCGCCCGTGGGCATAATGGCCAAGGTGTTCCGGCCCGCAAGCACGTTTTTGATAACCTCTTTTTGCAGGCCGCGAAACTGGTCGAAGCCGAAATATTTTTTCAGGGCCGCATACAATTGCTCGTCGCTCACCGGTGTGGATGCGTGCTGGATCATAGTGTCAGTTGCATTGGGACTTTAAAGATAGAAAAATTCTATCACAAAAAAAACTTTTTCTCAATAATTCACATCAAATTCATTCCGGAGCCGGATTGCCCGAAAATAAAGCAGCAAATCTATTCCTTCCAAACCCCGAATTTGTTGAATTTTTCGGTGCGTTTGGCTATCAATTTCTCGGCCGGAACATCTTTCAGGTCTTTGTAGGCCTTCAACACGGCCGTTTTCCAGTGGGCAAATGCCGCATTCCGATCCCGGTGTGCGCCGCCCACCGGTTCGGGTATAATTTCGTCGATCAGTCCCAGTTTTTTCATATCCTTGGCCGTGAGTTTAAGCGCCTCGGCGGCTTTTTCCTTAAATTCCCAACTGCGCCAAAGGATGCTCGAACACGACTCGGGCGCAATGACCGAATACCAGGTATTTTCCATCATCATCACGCGGTCGCCTACGCCTATGCCCAACGCGCCGCCCGATGCACCTTCGCCGATAATGGTAACGATGGTGGGCGTTTGCAGTTGCGACATTTCCATAATATTGCGGGCAATGGCTTCGCCCTGACCCCGCTCCTCGGCCTCGATGCCGGGATAAGCCCCCGGTGTGTCGATGAGCGTAACTACCGGAATACGGTAGCGCTCGGCCAATTTCATCAGCCGCAAGGCCTTGCGGTAACCTTCGGGATTGGGCATGCCGAAACGGCGATATCGACGTTCCTTGGTGTTGCGTCCCTTTTGCATGCCGATAAACATAAAGGTTTGGTCGTCGATTTTACCCAAGCCGCCCACCATGGCTTTGTCGTCGCCGTATTGCCGGTCGCCGTGAAGCTCAAAAAAGGTGTCGCCCGCAATGGCCGCAATATAATCCAAGGTATAAGGCCGGTCGGGATGGCGCGACACCTGCACCCGTTGCCAGGGCGTCAGATTTTTGTAAATATCTTTCAGCTTACGCTCGATTTCCTTGCGTATTTTCTCGCAGGCCGATTGGATTTTAACGCCTGTTTTTTCGGCCACTTTGACGCATTCCTCATAATTCCGATCCAGTTCTTCAACCGGTTTTTCAAATTCCAAATATTCCATATCCGCCATTTTACGGGCTAAATTATCAAAAATAATTCAATTCGGATACTTTTCGTCGGACGATTTATTTTTATTTTTTAGGCGTGTCCCTCGCGCCCTTCGGGCGCTCGGGAAACCGGCCCTCCGCTACAATGTCCCTCGGGCAAGGCCGGTTTTTGTAAGGCCGCCGGCGTGGTCTCTTGCGCTGCGAGCCCCCGCCGGCGGCACAAAAACACGCTTACGCTACGGCCTGCCCTTCGGGCCATTACCGCTTGGTCCGGCACGCATTTTTTTCTTGAAAATTTCCACGGGAAAAATCCCTGATTCGCCAGGCGAATAAAAAGTCTTTTTTCGCCTTGGTCGTCCCGAAAAAAAACTTCGGGCTTCCCGCGCTGTGGGATACGTTTTTTTTCGGTAATTTTGGTCAAAGTCGTAAAACGTTATGGAACATTACGGTATTTGGTCGGTGGTGCCGCCGGTTTTGGCCATCGTGTTGGCCATTTGGACGCGCCGCGTGTTTGTGGCCCTGTTCGGCGGCATTTGGATGAGCTTTTTGATTATCGACCGTTGGCATCCGCTACGTGCATTCTACGATGCGGTGATGGCTTTGGTCAAAGTGTTCCAATCATCCGGCAATACCAAAACCATTATGTTCAGCGCCTTGGTGGGCGCCTTGATTTTGTTTGTCCAAAAATCCGGCGGCGTAAACGGCTTTGTGTTGCGTGCCGAGCGGTTGATGCAACGCGGCGGCGGCCGTAATCCGCGCAAACGCGTTCAGTTGGCGGCCTTCGTTACCGGCATGGTGATATTTGTCGAAACCAGCATATCGTCGCTTACCGTGGGCACGGTGTTTCGTCCGCTTTTCGACCGGCTGCGCATTTCGCGCGAAAAATTGGCCTACATTGCCGATTCGAGCAGCGCACCCACTTCGGTGATGATTCCCTTCAATGCTTGGGGCGCCTTTATCATGGGCCTGCTCCTGACCGAAGGCCTCGACCGGCCCTTCGGACGGATGTTGAGCGCTTTGCCCTACAATTATTATCCCATTGTCGCCTTGCTGATGGTTTTGGCGGTCATTCTCCTGGATTGGAACATCGGCCCCATGAAAAAAGCCGAGCGGCGGGTGCGCGAAACCGGCCGCTTGCTCGCCGAAGGCGCCCGGCCTTTGGTGTCGGACAATCTTACTTCGGTGGAACCCGTTACCGATACGTTCAGGGCCCGCAATATGCTCGTTCCCTTGGCCGTGATGATCGGGATGATGCCGGTGTTGCTCTTGGCCACCGGTTGGCAAGCGGCCGCCGAAAAACATCCCCAAGCCGCGGGTTTGCAACGCATCCTGGCCGCCTTGGGCGAAGGTTCGGGCTCCACGGCTGTTTTGTTTGCCGTGATAACGGCCCTGACCGTTGCTATGCTTATGTATCGCGCTCAGGGCATTGCCCGCTGGGGCGAAATGCAGGATTGGACGCTCAAAGGCATTTCCGAAATGATGCCGCTGGCCCTGCTGATGATGATGGCCTTCGGCATAGGGGCGGTAACCAAAGAGTTGGGCACGGGCATATATTTGGCCCGAATCGGCAAGGATATTTTGGGGGCGCCCTGGCTTCCGCTTACGGTTTTTCTGTTGGCGGCCTTTATCGCCTTTTCCACGGGAACATCGTGGGGCACCTTTGCCATTATGATACCCATAGCGGTGCCCATGGCCTTGCACATGAACGCTTCGCTTTCGTTGGTTTTGGCTGCGGTGTTGAGCGGCGGCGTGTTCGGCGACCACGCATCACCGGTGTCGGACACTACCATCATTTCGTCGATGGCGGCCGCCACCGACCATATCGACCACGTAAAAACCCAATTGCCCTATGCCTTGCTCAGTGCGGGCATTGCCGCTTTGTTGTTTGTGGCGGCGGGTTTTGCGGCGGCGTAAAATGATGACGTAAAGGCAAAACGGCCGCAGGTGTAAGGGCCGCTCCTGCATCTTTTGCTACGCAAAAACTTGTAGGAATCCGGGTTTTGTGTTATTAATCATCAGGCCTTGCAGCGATGTATGCATAGCAATATTTTAATTTATGGTAATAGTCATACCGGAAAGTGCCTGGGCTATTGCATATATGGCCACAATCGGCACAACTACATTCGTTGTTAAACAACCTAAAAAAGCCAGAAGGGCTTGTTTTTTGCTTTTGGTTGTCTGATATACCAAATAAACGGCCAAAAGTCCTCCTACAATGAGCGCTCCGTAATAAACCAATAAGATGTAATCAAAAGTAGTGGCGAATCTTGAATTTTCAAGGGATAATACGGTTATTCCCATCACCGGAAAAGGCATTAAACATCCCCAAAAGAATCCGGGAATGCCCAGTAATTTTTTGTTTTTACCTTCCGATTGTTTTTTGCTTGCCATCTGCGACAAAATCAGATTTCTCTGAAAGTCCAAAGCATCCCAATGATTAAGACTTACGACTTTGTCTATTCTGTTGACGCCGAGTAATGACAATTCCACCTTGTGGAGGTCGTATTGGAACATTCGGGACGGGCCGGCAAAAAGGGCATTTGACAAGCCCAAAAAGAACAGGACGAACAGCAAATGGCGCTTCATAGCTAATAATTTTTTATGTGATTAGTCAAATTTATTCAAATATATTTACTATCCAAACGATAAACGATATTTTTTGCCTCGGTTTTGTTCAATAATTCTCAAATAATATCAGGAATGATTAAAAAAAATACCGGTTTTCAACATAAACGGGCAGGGTTGTAAAACATAGGGGAAAATCCTATATTTGCGCACAATTAAAACACTACGTAAAATTTAAGGAATGGCACAGCAAAAAGCAATTATTTCGCAAATTATCGGGCCGGTTATCGACGTTTATTTCGAAGGCGACGAGGTCCAACTTCCCAAAATTTACGATTCGCTTAAAGTAAAACGCCCCGACGGCGCCGAGGTCATCCTCGAAGTGCAGCAGCACATCGGCGAAGACACGGTGCGTGCCGTGGCTATGGACTCCACCGACGGGCTCCAACGCGGTCAGGAAGTGGAAGTGCTGGGTACGCCCATTCAAATGCCCAAAGGTAAAGTGTTCGGTCGCTTGTTTAACGTGATTGGCGACCCCATCGACGGGCTTGAAGCGCTGCCCAAAGAAGGCGAAAACGGAAGTCCCATTCACAAACCGGCACCCAAGTTCGACGAACTGTCCACCGCCACCGAACCGCTGTTTACGGGTATTAAGGTCATCGACCTGATCGAACCCTATGCCAAGGGTGGTAAAATCGGTTTGTTCGGTGGAGCCGGCGTGGGCAAAACGGTATTGATTCAGGAACTTATCAACAACATTGCCAAGGGACACGGCGGTTTGTCGGTATTTGCCGGCGTGGGCGAACGTACGCGCGAAGGAAACGACCTGCTGCGCGAAATGCTCGAAGCCAAAATTATCAAATACGGCGACGAATTTTTGGAATCCATGGAAAAAGGCGATTGGGATTTGTCCAAAGTGGACCGCAAGGAATTGGAAGATTCCAAAGCCACCTTTGTGTTCGGTCAGATGAACGAGCCCCCGGGAGCACGTTTGCGTGTGGCCCTGTCGGGACTGACCATTGCCGAATATTTCCGCGACGGTGCCGGAACGGGCGAAGCCAAAGACGTATTGCTGTTTATCGACAATATTTTCCGCTTTACGCAAGCCGGTTCCGAAGTGTCGGCCTTGTTGGGTCGTATGCCTTCGGCCGTGGGTTATCAACCTACGCTGGCCACCGAGATGGGTCAATTGCAAGAACGGATTACTTCGGTCAAAAACGGGTCGATTACGTCGGTGCAAGCCGTTTATGTGCCCGCCGACGACTTGACCGACCCCGCACCGGCCACCACTTTCGCCCACTTGGACGCCACCACGGTGCTTTCGCGTAAAATCGCCGAGCTGGGTATTTATCCGGCCGTGGATCCGCTGGATTCCACTTCGCGTATCCTTACGCCCGAAATTGTGGGCGAAGAACACTACAACACGGCCCAACGCGTGATTGAAATTCTGCAACGCTACAAGGAATTGCAAGACATCATTGCCATCCTGGGTATGGAAGAACTCAGCGAAGACGACAAATTGGTGGTTCACCGTGCGCGTCGCGTGCAACGGTTCTTGTCGCAACCTTTCCACGTGGCCGAGCAGTTTACGGGAATCCCCGGCGTGCTGGTGGACATCAAGGATACCATCAAGGGCTTCAATATGATTTTGGACGGCGAATTGGATCATCTGCCCGAAGCGGCCTTCAACCTCAAAGGAACCATCGAAGACGCCATCGAAGCGGGTGAAAAAATGTTGGCCGAAGCCCAAGCTTAAATCCTTGCTTATGAAAGTGGAAATCGTTTCGCCCCAACAAAAACTGCTGGACACCGAAGCCACCATGGTGGCCGTGCCCGGCATCAGCGGCGAGTTTGAAATGCTGGACAATCACGCGCCCATCATTTCGCTTTTGGACCAAGGCGCGGTGCGCGTTTACGGCGAAAACCTTCAAGTGGACGAAGACAACGAAAAGTTCTTCGAACGCGGCAAAGACCACATCAAATTGCCCATCCAAAGCGGCACGGTGGAAATGAAAAACAACCGCGTGATTATTTTGGTGGAATTGTAAACCTGTTGTGTATCAATAAAAAATCCCGCTCGCCGAGCGGGATTTTTATTTTGGAAGAGATGCAACTAATCGCCGGCTATTAAAGCCGTAACCGCACTGCCGAGAAAAATCAGTCCGATGCAGGCACCCGTTATCACGTACGATGCCACCATTCCCCAAAGGGCTTTTTCCACTTCATGGCCGTTTTCGGTAACCAGATAAACAATCAATACGCCGATAACACCCAGCAAACAGCCCATCAGAAAAGAAGTGTTTCCCCAAGTTTTTTCCTTGTTGTCGTCGGGTAGGGCGGATTGATTGCGATAGCCGCCCCATAAATGTTTGTCAAAGTGCAAAGAAGCGCCGCGGGCGTGCCGGGCTTCCACAAAACGGTTCAATTGATTGACGGCGACCAATTGGAGGGAAACCTTGTGTGCATCGTAGCGGAACAAATCGGCATTGCGGGCAAAACCTGCGAGCGGCAATACCAAAAGCAGCAGGAGTAATACACGTTTCATAGGCACATATTTTTAAGTAAAAATAGGAATTTCGATTTGGTTTTATAAAAGCAAACAAAAATCATACCGAAATTCGGGGGATTGGGATGAAAAGGTAATGACCGGGCAAAAATTGAGAGGTGGCGGAGTAGGGCGGAATATGACGAAGGAACGGCTTACCGGTCCGGTCGCTTCGATAAAAATCAACTCAAAACTTAAAATTTAAAACTCATAACTAAATTTGCGCCAGGGATGGGAGCGGTTATGCGCCGCATGCGCATTTGAGCGGACAGCCCGGTCCCGGGAGCCGTCCAAAAAAATCCTTTCAATTGATAGAAAATGATTGGGGGGTTAGCATTCTGGATTGCCGAATGCATAAAACCGGTCAAGGCATCAAGCCCATTTTGGTTTTGATGCCTTTTTCGTTCGTATTTTTAAGGAGAGTTTGCCGGAGGAATACCCGGATTTTAGGTGGCCGGGGATAATTTACCCACCGTATTAACTGTTATCAACCATTTCCATAGCTTTTGTAAGTTGTGTGCAATGGCTACCAGACCAAATTCCGTTTCCACCTTGTCCAATCCTCGTAAAATAAAGCGTCTAAATCCCTTGTTTTGCTTTATCTGTCCGA